>NZ_VUKI01000057.1:0-16936 GCF_008385775.1 Staphylococcus sp. GDX7P312P
TTCAGTTTTCAATGTTCATTTAAAGCAATTACATTTATTAATTATATCAATAATCTTTATATTATATCAAGAACTTTTTTTAAATTTTATTTTATTCAAAAATTCTTCTGTTCAAAACTTAATTGATTATTTCAACAAATAATATCTTATATTGTCTTGCAAAGTTTTTCAATAGTCAAAATTACACTTTCTTAACATTAATTTAATGAAATTAATTTCTGAAACAAGAAAGTTTACATTCGTTTTTGACGACTTTTATATAATAGCAAGTTTGCAAAGGAACGTCAATCATTTTTGTATCATAATAATGGCTAAATTTTCACCTCTAATGTATTGTTTTGAATTAAGAGTATAATTTACATAATTTTTAGCATTATTTTGTCGATGGATTTATTATAAATACTAGTATATATGATTTTCGCGCTTAATAAATCATTTAAGGTGTGTTTATTTATCGCTTATAGCTAGTTTTAATAAAAAAAGCAATGGTTTAGTACCATTGCTTCTATTACTTCTATTCTACTATTCTTCTTTATCTTTGCATTCTTTACAAATACCATATATTTCCATACGGTGATGTGTTACGTCGAACTCTGTGATGTGCTGTGCAAGTTGTTCAACTTCATCAAGTTGAGGATAATGAAAGTCTACAATCTTGCCACATTTCTCACAGATAACGTGATAATGATTATGAGTATTAAAATCAAATCGACTTGATGCATCTCCATATGTTAACTCTTTAACTATGCCAATACTTTTAAACACTCTTAAATTATTATATATAGTCGCAACACTAATATTTGGAAAATCAGGTGAAAGTGCTTGATAAATTTCATCCGCAGTTGGATGTGAATGAGATGCAATGAGATAACGAATGATGGCTTGACGTTGTGGTGTGATTCTTACACCAGCTCTTCTTAGGGCTGCAATTGACTCTTCTAACTCATGATCAATAGACTCTAATTCTGCACTCATTTGATTCACCACTTTCTACTTAATAATAATTATTACTTGATATTAATATAACCGTTTCGAAAGTGTGATGTCAATAAGTACGAACGATTTCCATTAATAACCTTTATATAAATCGACTCTATTCTCAATTACATCATTTTTATTGAGAAAATCATCCAAATTCCTCTCAAATAGTTTTGTAGCATCACTTTTTATATTTTTGTCATTTCCTGTTATATGTGCTGTAATCGTCACATTATCTAATTTATATAATTCATTGTTTGCATCTAATGGTTCATTTTCAAATACATCTAAATATGCATGGCGAATTAAGTTATGACTTAATACTTTTATGAGTATTTTCTCCTCAATAATTGTTCCTCTACCTACATTAATAAATAAACATTTATCATTCATAATTTTGAAATGTCTCTCTGACAATAAATGATATGTTTCTTGAGTTTCAGGTAATGTATTAATAATAATATCAGCTTTATTTAAATGTGATTCTAAATCTTCTATTGTATAAATATTATCGAAACCATCTTTATGATGACCGGATTTACTTATACCGATTATTTCCAATTCAAACGGTTTGAGTAATTTGACGGTTTGTTGAGCTAACGATCCTGTTCCTAGTATTAATACTTTTTCATCGCTCAATCGTTTACCAGTTAGTTTAGAATCATAAACTTTATTTACTTGATTAACATATGATGTACGCATTTTCTTATAGTCATCAAGTATGAAGGATAAAACAAATTCTGAAACTTGTTTAGCCTGTATTCCCCTAGTATTAGTTAAAATAATATTTCTTTCTTTAATAACATCTAATGGTAGATTATTAACACTTGTAGCATACCAGGAGATCCATTTTAAGTTTGGACAAGCATTAATAAAGTTCTTATCAACGCCACTATCATAGCCAATCAATATCTCTAATTCATCTTTAAGTTCTGTCGGTATATCTACTGCATTCTTGAAAAAGTAAAATTCTAAATCAGGGTAGTTGTTTATAAGTGAAGTTTCTATTTCTCCTAATCGCTTTAAACTAACTATTTTCATTGATTTCACCCCAAAATTTGATTTAGTTCTTCAATTTGTGTTTTTACTTTAACCTTTTCAATGACATCGATGATAACGCCATCCTCATCAATAATAAATGTTGTGCGAACAATACCCATAGATTCTTTACCAAATGATTTTTTCAATTGATAGACACCTATTGCTTTAGATAATTGAAAATCTTCATCAACTAATAAATCAAAATTAAGATTATGTTTTGCAATAAAATTTTGATGTTTTTTCTTAGTATCACCACTGACCCCATATATTTGAACATTCAAGCCATTAAATTGTTCTAAGTTGTCTCTAAAGTCACATGCTTCTGTTGTACAAGTTGGAGTATTATCACGTGGATAAAAATAAATAATTGTTTTACTTCCTTTTATTGTCTCATTGGTAATCCATTCACCATTCTGATTTTCTAATTTAAAATTTGGAAATTTTTGACCTTTTTTGAGCATTATATCACCTATTTCTTAATTATATTAATTATATGATACGATAGTAAGGAATAATATTAAAATAAGAGAGGTTGAAATAAGATGAAATTCACTGAGAGTGAACGTCTACAACAATTGTCAAATGAATATATTTTGGGTGGCGTTAATTCACCATCACGCTCTTATAAAGCGGTTGGTGGAGGTGCTCCTGTTGTAATGCGCGAAGGACACGGCGCATACTTGTATGATGTTGATGGCAATAAATTTATTGATTATTTACAAGCATATGGTCCTATTATCACAGGTCATGCTCATCCTCATATAACTAAAGCTATTCAAGATCAAGCAGCTAAAGGTGTACTCTATGGCACGCCAACAGAATTAGAAATTGAATTTAGTAAAAAATTACGAGAAGCTATTCCGTCACTAGAAAAAATACGATTCGTAAACTCTGGAACTGAAGCAGTTATGACAACGATTCGTGTTGCGAGAGCTTATACAAAGAGAAATAAAATTATTAAATTTGCAGGCTCCTATCACGGTCATTCTGACTTAGTATTAGTAGCTGCTGGTAGTGGTCCATCACAATTAGGATCTCCTGACTCTGCAGGTGTTCCAGAAAGTGTCGCTAAAGAAGTAATTACAGTACCGTTTAATGATATTGAATCATATAAAGAAGCTATGAAACATTGGGGAGACGAAGTAGCTGCTGTGCTAGTTGAGCCAATTGTTGGTAATTTTGGTATGGTTGAACCACAACCAGGTTTCTTGGAAAAAGTTAATGAAATTACTCACGATTATGGTGCATTGGTGATTTATGATGAAGTTATTACTGCATTTCGCTTCCATTATGGTGCAGCCCAAGATCTATTAAATGTATATCCAGACTTAACTGCATTCGGAAAAATAATTGGGGGTGGCCTTCCAATTGGTGGCTATGGTGGCCGACAAGATATCATGGAACACGTTGCCCCATTAGGTCCGGCTTACCAAGCTGGAACGATGGCAGGTAATCCACTTTCTATGAGAGCAGGTATCGCATTACTAGAAGTACTAGAACAAAAAGGTGTTTATGAAAGATTAGATCAATTAGGAAAACGACTTGAAGATGGTCTATTAGAGCTAATTGATAAATATAATATTACAGCAACTATTAATAGAGTATATGGCTCTTTAACACTTTACTTCACAGATGAAAAAATCACACATTATGAGCAAGTTGAGAATTCAGATGGAGAAGCATTTGCTAAGTTCTTTAAATTAATGTTGAACCAAGGTATTAATTTAGCTCCATCAAAATTTGAAGCATGGTTCTTAACTACAGAGCATACTGAAGAAGACATTGATGAAACACTCAAAGCTGCTGATTATGCGTTTAGCCAAATGAAATAGCAAATTTATAACCTACAATAAAGGAACGTAAATTATAACGTTGCCCTTATTGTAGGTTTTTTTAATCAAAACAAAAACTTGTATCTATTTAGTCTTCAAGTGTATACTAGTTTAAAATATTATTATAAAAATATATTTAAAGGAGCGTTATAGTTGAGGCTAGGAGCTCGTATACTTAAGACTGGTATTGCAATTATTCTTGCTTTGTTTATAGCGTCTTTCTTACCTGATAATGTCGGTTTAAAATCTGTAGCAGGAATTAGTGCGATTGTTGCTATGCAACCTAATATCTACCGTTCTATTAAAACTATTTCAGAACAAGCTACAGGTAATGTCATTGGTGCTTTATTAGCAGTCATAATGGTAACAATATTTGGGAAAAATATCGTTATTATGGGTGTTACTGTCATTCTATTAATTGCTATCTTATATAAATTAAATTTAGCTCACGTTGCTACATTAGCTGGCGTAACAGCGCTTATTATAATGGGACAACATACTGGGTCATTCTATGTCACTGCTGCATTTAGATTTATACTAGTAATGATTGGTGTTGTCAGCGCTTCTGTAGTTAACTTAATATTTTTACCACCCAAATTTGAAACTAAGATATATCACAACTCAGTGAATATTGCTTCTGATATTTTCATTTGGTTTAAACTCGTATTAAATGACGCATCCGATTATCATCAGATAAAAGAAGATGGAGAACAAATTGAATCACGTATATCAAAACTTGAACAGATTTTTAATTACTATAATGAAGAAAAAGCATTAACTAGAAAGGCTGCCTTCCAACAAAATAGAAAGAAAATTTTATTTAAAGAAGTTGTAGGCACTACAAGACAAGCTTATGAAGTACTAAATCGTATGGCTAGATATCAGAATGATCTTCATAATCTAAATTACAATTTAATTTTCCAGATTAAATTAGAATTAGATTCATTAACAGCCTACCACGAACAAATTTTAAAAAGCTTGTCGAAAAAAGCTCGTTACAATGTGGAACATTTTGATAATCAAATCATGAATCCTCAAAAGAAAGACCTAATGGATGCTTTTCAACAACAGTTAATTCAAAACCCTTATCAAGTAGAATATTCATATTCAAATATCATGCAAATTATTGCTACAATAGAAGAATATCGTTATTATTTAGAACATTTAGATCGATTAAGATTAAGCTTCTTCACTTATCACCGCAATGACACTGATATAGATATTGCTGATGAGGATTTTGATTTATAACAAAAAAATGGGGTTACGAAGCTTGTAAAATTTTCTTTATGAAATTCTCTTTGCTGACCCCCGACCACTCCGGCAAGGTTGACTAGAATTAAAAAGGATTGTTACATGTGCATTTTTAGCTAGTCAACTACTGCCAATATATATTTGAAGCCTGAGGCATTGAATTATGCCACAGGCTCATTTTTTTACTATAAATTTTGTATGCTATATAAATGCTCATAAGCACCTTGTTTTTCAATCAACTCTTTATGCGTTCCTGTTTCTACTATTTCACCATTTTGCATTACAATTATTTTATCTGCATGTGTAATTGTTGATAGTCTATGTGCAACAATGAGTGTAGTTCTGTCTTTACTTAATACATCTAATGCTTCCTGTATAATTGCTTCACTTTCTAAATCTAATGCTGATGTGGCTTCATCTAAAATTAAAATTGGTGGATTATTTAAAAAGATTCTTGCAATTGAAAGACGTTGTTTTTGACCACCAGATAATTTAACGCCTCGCTCCCCTACTTCGGTATCATAGCCATCATGAAGATTCATTATAAATTCATGCGCGTTTGCCATTTTAGCCGCTTCAATAACTTCTTCCTCAGTAGCATCTGGGCGACCTAGTAAGATATTTTCTCTCACTGTATCTGAGAAAAGAATATTATCTTGTTGGACTAGACCAATTTGATTTCTTAAGCTACCAGTAAGAAAGTCTTTAACATTATGATCATCAATTAATATTTCACCTTCAGACACATCATAGAAGCGAGGTATCAAGTTAATTAAGGTTGACTTACCACCACCACTCATACCAACAAAAGCTACAGTATCCCCTTTATTAATATTAAGATTTATATCTTTTAGTATAGTTGATTCATCTTCATTGTATTTAAAACTTACATTCTTCAACTCAATATGCCCTTGTTTAATTTCAATAGGTTGAGCGCCAATACCATTTTTTATATCGTAATCTTCATCCATCAATTGGAATACCCTATCCATTGATGCAAAACTTTGAGTTAGTGTCGTAAAGGAAGAAACCAATCTTCTCAGTGGTCCGAATAATTGTTCCAAGTATCCTACAAATGCAGCAAGTGTACCAACAGTGATTGAACCATTAATGGCTAAATAGGCACCGAAGCCAATGACGATAATTGGTCCTAAATCTGTCACAGTATTAATTGCTGCAAATGAGTAGGCATTCCATGACGTATGTTGAAATGCTCGATTTAAGAAATGTTGGTTTTTATGATCAAAGTTTTTAGCTTCATTATCTTCTATCGCAAAACTTTTAATTACAGACATACCTTGTACACGTTCATGTAAAAAGCCCTGTACTTCAGCTAAAGCTTGCGAACGTTTACGAGTTAATTTTCTTAAACGACCGAAGAAGAAATACACTGTCAAAATATAGAATGGAAAGATGAATATAGCTGCGAAAGTTAACTTAACATCTAGGAAAAACATGATAGATAGTGCTATGACAATTGTTATACAATCTAACCAAATGTTCATTAAACCGGTTAAAATAAAATCTTTAGTTTGTTCTACATCATTTATCACTCTTGAAATAACTTGCCCTACCTGATTGTTCGCATAAAATCTAGCACTTAAAGCTTGCAAATGATTATATAATTGTTTTCGAATATCGTATAAAATCTTGTTACTCGTCCATTGTGCAAGATATTGACGTAAGTATTCGATTGGTGGTCTCACAATTAAGAATATAAATAAAGCTATGCCGATAGCTACACTTAGATGTTGAAATTTTTCATTCGTAGAAAGTGCACTATTATTAATAACGCCATCAATTGCATATTTGATAAGTAAAGGAATTAACATAGGAATGCCGAATTTTATAATCCCTATAATTATCGTCGCTATTATACGATATTTGTAAGGTTTAACAAATTCTAAATAGCGTCGTATCATACTAGTCCCCCCTATAATTTTCAATTCAATTTTTTTTAGAAAATTAATAGAGGTTGAAACTTTCAATTGCAAGCAATCTCCTTTTGCAACTTTAAGTAAATTCAACCTCTGCTTATTATTACTCAAGTACTATAAAACATATATGTAGCAATTACATCTTTTATGCTTAGTAATTTCGAATTTTTTTGTAACGCTCTTTCCAAACTTTTATAAAATCAGGGGCGAACGGACCTTTCTTTTGTTCTATCCACTGCTGTAAAATATCTACATTACGGCGTAAAATAACATCGATATCGTGTGGATAATTCATCTGATTCATATGTTGTTCATACTCATCTTCATCTAGCAAATGATATTTACCATTAGGATAAACTTTAATGTCTAAATCATAATCGATATATTTCAAAGCTTCTTCATCACAAACGAATGGTGATGAAAGATTACAATAGTAATAAATGCCATCTTCTCTAAACATACAAATAACGTTAAACCAGAATTCAGAGTGAAAATAAACGATTGCCGGTTCTCGAGTAATCCACGTGCGACCATCACTTTCAGTAACTAAAGTATGATCATTTCCACCGATAATAACATGATCTGTTCCTTTTAAAATCGTCGTTTCAGACCATACTCTATGAATATTACCATCGTGTTTGTAACTTTGAATTTTTATATTTTCGCCTTCTTTAGGTATGGATTCTTTTACCATACTCCACACCACCCTTTTAGTAATTTTCGCACTTTAGATTATATCATAATTTTAATTAAGTCTTTAAAGATGCGTTACTATTTTTAATATAGCCTCCAAAAATTACCCATAAATTGATGTTTTTAACCATTTATATATTTATATATTTTATCCATTGATACAGGTAATGTATATTCATCACGGCGATTTAAATTCATCCACTCAAGTTTATAGTCTTCCATCATTTTTTTAGAAAGAGATACTGTCTCAATTACACTATATACTCTAATATCCCAAGTCATATGAGTGAATTGATGTTTTAGCTTAAACACTATTTCCTCAGCTATCGATAGTGACATTCCTAATTTATTCTCTAATTGTTCCAATGCATTTGGTGCTTCAAACATAGGAAATTGCCACATACCATTTAACAATCGCTCTTGTCGTTGCTCAATTAAATATTCCCCTTTTGCATTTCTAACTAAAAACACATGTAGCTGAATCGTTTTCTTCTTTATGTTTTTAGTTTTTACTGGTAAATCTAGCACAGTTCCTTCTTTGAAAGCACTGCAATTGTCTTGAACAGGACAGAATAAGCACAACGGATTCTTCGGTGTGCAAACTAATGCGCCTAATTCCATCATTGCTTGATTGAAAGTACCAGAATGATGATAAACATAGGGCTGTAATTCTTTTTCATATGCCTTTCGTGTTGATTGCAATTTAATATCTCGTTGATCATTATTTAATCTAGACCATACTCGAAAGACATTACCATCAACGGTTGCTAAAGGTTTATTAAACGCTATACTCAATACAGCTGCTTGTGTATATGGACCAACGCCTTTAAGTTTTCCAAATTGATCTGGTGTTGAAGGAACGACGCCATTGTATTCAGATGCCACTTCTTTTACAGCAGTATGAAAGTTACGTGCACGGCTATAATAACCTAAACCTTCCCAATATTTAAGCACTTCATCTTCATTTGCCTGACTCAAGTCTTCTATAGTCGGAAAACGGCTAATAAACTTATGATAGTAGTCAATAACGGTTTTAACTTGTGTTTGTTGAAGCATAACCTCACTTAACCAAATATAATATGGATTAGAAGTCTCACGCCAAGGCATTTCTCTTTGATTTTCATTAAACCACTGTATTAAATTCTTTTTAAATGTAGTTTCATTTAACATACTTAAATCCTTTCCAATCTCATTATTTATTTCATCTAATCGGTTTATAGCAAACTAATAGTATTTTAATAAGTTTCTTAATTTCGTTATTTCAATTTTTAGATTATAATATATATTAAATTAACATGAAAAGAGTGAACGTTATGGATACAGCCACGCATATAGCAATAGGTGTTGGATTAACTGCTCTAGCTAGTCAAGATTCAGCTATGGCAAATACTATGGCAGCTACTGCTACAACCTTAATTGCCGGATCGTTAATTCCAGATGGTGACACCGTTTTAAAATTGAAAAATAACGCCACATATATTTCACACCATCGTGGTATCACTCATTCTATACCATTTACAATTTTGTGGCCTATACTGATCACATTTATTATTTATGTTTTATTCCCAGGAGTAGATACAACGCATATATGGTTATGGGCACAGTTAGCAGTGTTTTTACATGTGTTTGTTGATATATTTAATTCTTATGGTACTCAAGCTTTGCGTCCACTCACAAACAAGTGGATTCAATTAAGTGTTATTAATACATTCGATCCAATCATATTTATTATACTTTGTGTAGGGATTGTCGTTTGGTTATTCGGTGTACATCCATTCATAGTATTCTTTCCAATTATTGGTATACTCATCATTTATTATATTATTCGTTTCAAAATGCAGAGTATCATTAAAAAGCAAGCATTAAGCCAGATTAAAGCACAGCATAATCCTGTTAAAATATTTGTGGCACCTACGATGAAATTCATGGAATGGCGCGTTGCTATTCAAACTGAAGAACATGATTATGTTGGAAGAGCATTTGGTCGAAATGTTGTCTTTAGTGATAAAGTTAAACGACAGAAATTTTCTCCAGACACTCTACTCTGGCAGATTAAAAGTAATAAAGACATTAGAACATTTTTGAACTTCTCATCAATTTATCGATGGCAAACTCGTAAGCTGGATGACGACACTACAGAAGTTCGTCTAATAGATTTACGCTATTTAAATAAAGGGCATTATAGTTTTGCTGCAATAGCACATGTCGATAATGATAACAATATAGATCACTCATATATAGGATGGGTTTTCACTGAAGAAAAATTACAAAAAAAATTATATTCTAAATAATTTTTAAAAAGAGTGAACCAGAACCATAAACTACACTATGATTCTGATTCACTCTTTTATTTATTTTTTGTCGCAATTATATTAGAGGAATATTTATATTTTGAATGTGCTACATATCTCATAAGCATAAAATTAATTGCTCCAATCGTTACTATTATTAAAATGAAATAGATATGATATGAAATATTATACATATTCACTACGCCATAAATCGTAGAAGTCGCTAATCCATCAATTAAATAAAACAGAGGATTTAACTTTAACAATTGAATCATTAAATTCTCATTTGCAGAAGGAATAAAAATAATAGGTACTATAAAAAAGTTTATAACTACAGCTAACCAGAATATCATACTCATATTTTTATATATAGTATCTAACAATCCTAAAGTAACAGATATGAATATTATAAATAGAATCATCATTATATAAAATACAATAAATGCAATGAAAGATGCATCGAAATTCACTGGTTTAAACAATAAAGTAATAATTGATAATATACAACAAATAGAACTTCCGATAAGTGCGTTCGCAACAGTAGTTATCAATGGTGTTGATTGGAACGACTTAGTTATTAAATAATCTTGACTATACTCTTTAAAAGATTTAAAAATTGTCGCAAACATTGTAGCAAATGTAATCATAGCAACAATTCTATATAACCACCTAGCTTTACTAATATCTTCAATCTCGATAAACGACAGCGTAATTAGTGCTATTAATACTAAGACAAGTTCAACAATGAAGAGAAATGCAAACCATTTCCAAGTATCTATTATACGTTGCTTAGTAAACTTTATTAGTGATGGGAAAAGTTTTATATATAATAAAATGTTATCTATCATTTTTACACCTACAATTCAATGTATATCCACTTACTATTTTTCATATCTGCGATTAAATATCCATCACCTGACTTAACTATCCATAAATCTTGATTAATATGATATTTATCTGTAAGTTCATCTTTATTAATTATTGGAAAAACAAATCCTGTTAATTTATCTTGATCATTAAATAACATTTCTACTGGTTGTTGCGTTACTCCTACAACATATCTAGAATCCTTATCGGGAACAAGTGTTTTTTTAACTTGATCATGTTTTTTATGTAAATGGCTATTATAATAATCTACAAAATTACTATAATTTGATTTCATATATGGAGATAATTTTTTAAATGAATGCGACTCATATAAAGCTGCTGGGTTAAAATATTGTAGTTTATGTTTTTCTACAACATAATCTTGATTATCGATATTAACACGATATTTTTTTGAATTTTCACCTGTTATTGTTAAAAATGCGTATTTAGGAACTTTTGTATTAGAATCACCATTTAACGTTATCGAGTCGTCTAATACGATTCCATATGCCAATTTTTCCTCAAATGGGTCTTTATTTTCAACTTTCTTTTGAGCTTCAATTATAGGAACATCAAAGCGCCCAATGTTGTTAATGACTAATGCTCCAACGATGGCCAAACAAATCAAGCTTGCAATCAAAATTGTCCAAAACCTCACGACAAAATCAGGAACTTTCGCATGTCTATATCTTTCTACTCTTTTAAAGTTATAACTCATTTCAGGGAGTCGACTACGACTTTCTTTCCAATCTAAATCAAAATTTTGCTGTTCTTCATCATTTCCTATACTCATTCGATCTTGCTCATGTTCTTTAAACACAGGTAAAACTTGATTTAGTGAACCTTCCATCCTCACTTGCCCATGTGAAATCCATGCTACATAATTACTTACTTTTTCAACTTTTTCAATATCATTATCGATGAATACTAACGAATTATTATCGTTAACATAGTCTTTCGATAATTGTTTTGCTTTTTCTAAAAAGTCTTCATCAAGATGTTCAATGATATGGTTCAAAATAATCAATTCTTTTCGACATACACGTGCAATGCTTAATATTAATTGTGCAAAATCAGAGTGACTAAGCATATTTATATTAAACGTAGACTTATCATCTAAATGTGCAAATTTGATAATTTGATCAACACTGTGTGATGTTGTTTCGTAAGAAAATAATCTTTGAATTTCTTTTACATATTGTCGCACTGTTATATGTATTAAATGTTTGTCTTTTATATCACCATAATAAGTAGAGACCGATTTATTAATTTTACCTCTATCAGGTTTAATGTCACCAGCCATTATCCTACCTAATAAAGTTTTAGAAGCCCCCGGCTCGCCAATAATAGCTAAAGCCTCACCTTGATATATATGTAGTGAAATATTGTTTAATTCTATGTCTTCTGCGGCATAACCAAATGGTAAATACCACTTTCTATTTTTCTTACTTCTATAATAATGCGTGACATTGAGCATTTTTAAGACTATTGAACTTCCCATTCATGTTACATCCTTCTAAATTTTTAATAAAGCGAGTGGCAATCCTTCTTCAGGTGTCTTACTATTAATTCTATATCCCCATGCAAATACACCCTTTAATCGTTCGACTTTGAAGTATTGGTCGCTTCCATCATTAAGTTTATACATTCTACCAAGCACTACCTTAGTACGATCGACTAAGTAACTTTCAGCAATGATGACTTTACTTTGATATACATCGTACTCATTCATGATGCCATTCATTTCAGCTTTACGCATTTTTTCTTTATATGTTTGTATTTCATGTCTTAATTCTTGCTCAGACATTTCACTTAGCTTTTTATCATTCATCTGAAATACCACTTTCTTCTAATTTTGATTTAATTTTATCATATTTATATCCTTTTCTCATAAGTGACTCTATCGTCTTCATTACTAATTGTTGTCCGTCATACTTACGTCTTTGTTTTGTATATACTTTTTCAAGATCTTTTTGCAATAAATCATCTAATATATTTTCATCTTGTTCAAAATTTAATTCAGCTATTGCTTGTTGTGCAACATCCATAGAATATCCTTTTTGTATCAGACTTTGAAGTACCTTCTGACGTATTTTAATTTCAGGGCCTTTTTTTGTTTTCATAATTTTTTTAGCAACCTCAATAACTGCTTCAAATGATTGCTCTTCTTCGTAAATCGGAACATATGTATTTATAATATTAGGTTCAATTCCAACTTGATATAATTTCTGTCTATAAATTTCAGGACCTTTGTCAGTAGTGTTTATCATCGTATTCTTTAAACTTTCAGCATAATCTTCATGGTTAATATACGATTCTTTGTAACAATAATCTATAACTTGTTGGATTGCTATGTCACTTATTTCATTTTGTTGCAAATGTTGTCGCACTTCTTTTTCAGTTCTTTTTTTATATGATAAGTATTGAATTGCCATATTAATACCTAAACGATAATGCTCATACTTTTGAATATTCTCCATATCTGATGGCTCAAGAATTTGACCTTTTTTTAAATTGAACTTTACAAGTGTATCGATATCTATTCCCATTTCAAATACTTCATCCAAGAATAGATTAAATCGTTCTTTGTTATTCTTTTGTACTTCTATTTTCGTAATTTTAGTCATACACCCACCACCTTCACTTATAAATATGTCCTCTATTAACTCATTCAGTTTAAAATATTCTAACAATTATTATTTTAAATCACTTATCGCATTACACAAAATGTTTTACCTATATAAAAAGTCCTCATAAAGTTCATTTATATTATGACTACTTTATGAAGACTAAATTATAATTACGAAATTTGTACATACGCATGCAAAACAAATCAATAGTTATTTAGTTGACTTAATGCCTCTTGATATTGGCTATCAGATATATATTCTTGTTGTTTCATTTTTTCAAGGTTTGTTTTAATTCTATTTTTAAAGTTATCAGACATATTACTTATATCATAAACACTAGGTGCATTGACCTTACTAGCTAATATCGCACTTTGTAATACTGTAATTTGAGACATACTATCACTATTTTTATTTACTGTAGTACCAAAATAGTAATTGGCGGCACTTTCGATTGTATATTGATCGCTACCGTAATAAATGTTATTTAAATAAAAACTCAATATTTCATTTTTACTATATTGTTGTTCTACTTTATGTGCTACAAACAATTCTTTTAATTTTCTAGTGAAAGAACGTTCATTATCATAATAATAATTTTTCACAGTTTGTTGCGTAATTGTACTTCCACCTTGAACATCTCTATCCCCTATCGTTGAAAACAATGCTCGTGTTGTACCTTTTACATCAAAACCGTGGTGTTTATAAAAACGTTCATCTTCCATTGAAATAAATGCACCTTTTACATAATCAGGCATATTATCTGCAGATACATAACTGCTTTTATTTTCAATAGTTTTAAGGTCATCAACATTTGCTCTAGAAGATAAGTAATACATTAATCCTATAAACAATGCAAATATGATGATAAATATAATAAACAGACGTAAAAATATGCGTTTACTCTTTTTCTTTTTAGGTGGTTTACCTACAGGTTGATAATACGTATTGTAATGTGGTTCATTACGGTATTGTGAATGTCTCTCAGGCGAGTTGTTCATTCTTTGGCTTCTTTTCATGCGGTAGCTCCTTTACTTAAACTCACTCTATATTTGAGAGTTTAACAGTAGTTCTTATAATAAGCCATACTTAAAGCGAAAAATCGGTCCCGGGGTGTATGAGAATATATGACTATGAGACCAATATCTGAAGTTAAGTCATTAAATTACTATAACTAAATTTTTGAAAGCAAAAAAGAACCGAGAAAAGACATATTAAAGTCTCTCCTCAGTTCATTAAATATTGCGAATTTATAAAATTGACTTATAAGATTATATCGAATAATATTCAAGCTTTACATCAACAAGATTTATGCTTGAAGTTGTTTAACAATTTCTCTGTTAAAATCATCTAAGTCATCTGGTGTACGACTAGTTACGATATTTTTATCAACTACAACTGATTCGTCTACTACGTTTGCACCAGCATTTGATAAATCTTTACGTACATTAAGTACAGCTGTTAGCGTACGACCATTTAAATCATCAGTATCAATTAAAATTTGAGGTCCGTGGCAAATTGCAAATGCTGGAACATCATTTTTAGTGAAGTATTTAGCAAACGTACCATATCGACCTTCTGCATCTCCGCGAAGATGGTCTGGTGAGAATCCACCTGGAATTAGAAGTCCATCATAATCTTCTGGTTTAGCATCAGCAATACTTACGTCTACAGTAACTTTTTCACCATGCTTACCTACTACTTCAGCATTTGCAGTATCACCAATGATTTCTGTTTCAAAACCAGCTTCTTCAATTGCTTCTTTAGGGCTAGTTAATTCAATATCTTCAAATTCATTTGATAAGATAATTGCTACTTTTTTAGTCATGTATTAATCACCTTTCTTGTTCGAATTATATTTATTATATAGACGAAATAGAAGGCTATTAAACATAGTTGAACTTAAACGGCTATTATTTAGTTAGACACTTGCTTTACTTTTTCTTCTAATTGATCTAGTAAGCCAATCCATTCATCAATGTCTTCAACACTTACTTCATCAGGATTAACATGATCAATATCTTCTAAGAATTTTGATAATCTCGTTTTAATTTGTTCCATTGTTTGTTGTTCATTCATAAATGTTTCTCCTTTTTTATATGAGTTTATTTAACAATACGTTAATTTTATCCTAACAGAATTTGACAAAAAGGGATATAATCTTAATAATGTTTACTGTACTTTTGCAACGAATAGAGGAATTTTTTTAGTTTAGGAGTAATAAATATGTGGATGACAAATCAGAAAAAAACCATTTCAATTTCAAATGATCCTTGGGAAGCTTATAACGATATTGAAGACTACGGACAGTTGACGTTGAGTAATATAGAATTTACAACCACAACGCTATGTAATATGAGATGTAGCCATTGTGCAGTTGGTTATACATTACAAACAAAAGATCCGGATGCATTACCTATGGATATTATTTATCGTCGTTTAGATGAAATACCTCAATTAAGGACAATGTCAATCACGGGCGGAGAACCAATGTTCTCAAAGAAATCAATTAAAAATATCGTTATACCCTTATTAAAATACGCGAAAGATCGAGGTATTTATGTTCAAATGAATTCTAATTTAACGTTGCCTCAAGATCGTTATTTAGATATCGCGGAATACATAGATGTTATGCACATTTCACATAATTGGGGAACTATACAAGAATTTACTGATGTTGGCTTTGGCGCCATGAAAAAACAGCCACCTTTAAAAGCAAAATTAAAATTATATGAACAAATGTTAGATAATGCGAGCACCCTGTCAAGTCAAGGCATGTTTGTTTCAGCTGAAACGATGTTAAATCAGAGTACTTTACCTTACTTAGATAAAATTCATAAAGAAATCGTTAATGATATGAAATGCAGTCGTCATGAAGTTCATCCTATGTACCCAGCGGATTTCGCAAGTCAATTAAATGTGCTTTCTCTAAAAGAAATGAAACAAGCAATTCATCATTTATTAGATATTCGAGATGAGAATGTATGGATGCTGTTTGGTACGTTACCTATCTATCCATGTATTAATGACGAAAATGATCAAGCACTATTACAACGCTTAAGAGATTCAAAAAATGTGACAACACGAAATGATCCAGATGGACGAAGTCGCTTAAATGTAAATGTGTTTAGCGGAGATGTCATTGTAACAGACTTTGGAGATGAAAATGGTACCATCTCAAATATAAAAACAGACAAATTGACTGATGTATTTAATAAATGGCTCACTTCAGATTTAGCAAAATCTTTAAATTGTCATTGTGAGGCATTTCATTGTTTAGGCCCTAATGTATTAGTGAAAAACATGTATTATCCAAACACTGATTTCAAACAGAAAGAAATAGAAATGCACACAGAAAATATTTTTAGTTAAGCATCAATAATTCACATATATCTATAAACTAAGCACCACATAAAGTA
>NZ_VUKI01000058.1:0-656 GCF_008385775.1 Staphylococcus sp. GDX7P312P
GTGGCATGGCGAAAATCCGTAGATCTGAAGAGACCTGCGGTTCTTTTTATATAGAGCGTAAATACATTCAATACCTTTTAAAGTATTCTTTGCTGTATTGATACTTTGATATCTTGTCTTTCTTACTTTAATATGACGGTGATCTTGCTCAATGAGGTTATTCAGATATTTCGATGTACAATGACAGTCAGGTTTAAGTTTAAAAGCTTTAATTACTTTAGCCATTGCTACCTTCGTTGAAGGTGCCTGATCTGTAATTACCTTTTGAGGTTTACCAAATTGTTTAATGAGACGTTTGATAAACGCATATGCTGAATGATTATCTCGTTGCTTACGCAACCAAATATCTAATGTATGTCCCTCTGCATCAATGGCACGATATAAATAACTCCATTTTCCTTTTATTTTGATGTACGTCTCATCAATACGCCATTTGTAATAAGCTTTTTTATGCTTTTTCTTCCAAATTTGATATAAAATTGGGGCATATTCTTGAACCCAACGGTAGACCGTTGAATGATGAACGTTTACACCACGTTCCCTTAATATTTCATATATATCACGATAAATCAATGCATATCTTAGATAGTAGCCAACGGCTACAGTGATAACATCCTTGTTAAATTGTTTATATCTGAAATAGTTCATACAGAAGA
>NZ_VUKI01000059.1:0-577 GCF_008385775.1 Staphylococcus sp. GDX7P312P
GATTACGGTGACAACGGATCCGAATACTCATGTTGATTTACTTGATAAAGATGGTAATATCATTGGTTCAGGTACAACAGATAATACGGGGCATGTCACAATTACACCGACAAAACCGATTCCTGAAGGTAACGTCACTGCCAAGGCGACTGATAATGCAGAACATCCGAATAGTTCTACATCTCAACCGAAAAAAGCGACTGATACAACTCCGCCAACGGCGCCTGTGGTTACAAGTGATTTAACTGGTAAAGCGACAACTACTGATCCTGTTGAAGTTACTACTGATCCGAATACAAAAGTGGAATTATTAGATAAAGATGGCAATGTTATTGGTTCAGGTACAACAGACAATACGGGGCATGTTACAATTACACCGACAAAACCGATCCCTGAAGGTAATGTTACTGCCAAGGCGACTGATAATGCGGAACATCCAAATAGTTCTACGTCTGATCCTGTTAAAGCAACTGATACTACGCCACCAACGGTTCCAACACTTGATACAGATTTAGGTGGTAAAGCTGGTACTCAAACACCTATTACGGTCACAACAGATCCAAATACTCATGTTGAT
>NZ_VUKI01000006.1:0-78990 GCF_008385775.1 Staphylococcus sp. GDX7P312P
GTCCGATTTGACGTAGAGCCACAAATTTCTGATCCAATTGAACCACCTGCACCTGTGACAAGAATTGTTTTATGTGTTAATTCCTTAGAAATCATAGCCATATCAAGTTCAACTGGTTCACGCCCAAGTAAGTCTTCGACTTCTACGCGCTTAAGTTGGTTTACTTCCAATTCACCTGATAGTACTTGTTCTATACTAGGCATTTTAAATAACTCTATCCCTGTACTATTACAAATATCATTAATTTCTTTTAGTCTCGTAGGACTTAAAGTTGGAATTGCAATGATAATCCTTTTAATTCTAAACTTATTAACTAAGTTAGGAATATCATCAACTTTACCTTGCACTTTAACGCCTTCAGCAATCGTCAATTTACGCTTTTGTGGGTCATCATCTACTGCCAATACTGGTTCAAGTCCCATTTCCGGGCTTCTTAACATTTGTCTTATTAGCAATGAACCTCCTCGGCCTGCCCCTACGATAAGTGTTGGTTTTTTCTTTTTTTGTTTACCTACTACAAAACTTCGTCCAATTCGCCATGATATTCGTGAGCCACCAATTAAAATTAAATGCATCATCCATGTAATTAGATATAATCTGAAGAACGGAGGATGTCCTGTGAAAATTGGTATTAAAACTATAGTCGCTAATATTGAACATGTCACAGCTTCAACTATTAGTAGCAATTCATTAACACTGGCATACTCCCAAGCACGATGGTACAAATTAAATATATATGCAAATACATGATGAGAAACCAATAAAATTAATGATGTTAAAATCAAAATTTTATGTGAATACCCTTCAAAATAAGGTTGTAAAATGGTATAGCAGATAAAAACTGAAAAAGCTACAATTAATGAATCGATTATAATTAATATTAGAAGACGTCCTCTTGCACTTAATTTATCCACGTCTCTCCTCCTAACTTACTCTCCTTGTGTTAAAACAGGCCAAACAGTTTCTTTTGCTTATAATCTTGGGTTGGTTGTTTTTTTCTTATTTCTTTATTTTCAATAACTTGTTGAGCGTTATTGATTAATTGCTTAATTTGCTCTTGATACTTGTTCAGCTTTTTATCATTAAATAAGCTCTCCAATATGAAGGGTCTATTGGTATCGTGATGTGCATCTGAAGCTATAAAATGAACTAGGTTGTTTTCAATCATTTGAATTGAAACCTTTTGTAATTTCTTACCATGTTTACCTATTAAGGAAGCAGAAGTAAGTTGACTTAGCGCTCCACCGTTAACTAAATCAAATAAAACGTCCAAGTTTTGACTAATCTCTTTATTACGTTCAGGATGAGCAATAATTGGTACATAGCCTTTTGATTGTAATTCAAAGAAAAGACGATTCGTATAGTGTGGAACCCCTCCAGAAGGAAACTCGATTAACAAGTACTTCGAATGGTTCAACCCAATAGCCTCGCCTTTTTCTAGTTGCAGAATGATCTGATCACTTATTCTAATTTCTTGCCCTGGATAAATCTTAATCCCTAATTCTTTAACTTCTTTTAAATCCAATAATTCATGTAGTTTACTTTCTACTATTTGATACTCATTATTAAACGTAGGGCTTAAATGATGAGGGGTTGCAATAATTTTAGTAACCCCTTCACCTTTTGCCTGTTTAAGTAATTTAAGCATTTCCTCTTTATTTTTCGGACCGTCATCAACATCTATTAATATATGATTATGAATGTCTATCATTTTAATCTTCATCTCCATAGTAGTTATAATAGTTAGATGTTTTGTCCGTTGCTGTTTTATTCAAAACGGCACCAATAATGTGTCCATCAGCTTGCTCTATCAATTGTTTTGCTTTTTTGATTTCATTTTTATTATTTTTTTCAGTATCAATAATCATTACGCAATCTTTAACGATTTGTAAAAATACTTGAGCATCTGTCACAGAAGTAACTGGTGGTGTATCAATTAAAATGAAATCATACATATCCATTAACTGATTATAAATATCCTTAAATCTATTCGATGCAATTAACTCAGATGGATTAGGTGGTACTGGACCAGATGTCAATAAATCCAAATTCTCTACTCTTGTACTACGAATTGCTTTATCAAAATCACTTTTGCCAATGATTAAATTGGAAAGACCATCATAGTTTGCTGTTTCGAAATTATATTGTTGTGTAGGCTTACGCATATCACCGTCTATAATCAAAGTTTTATATCCAGCTTGAGCATATGTTACTGCAATGTTAGCTGAAACAATACTTTTACCTGCAGCAGGTTTCTCTGAAGTTACAATAATACTTTTAATCTCGTTATTAGCACTAGAGAACATAATATTTGAACGAATACCTCTAAATTTTTCACTAGTTATAGATTTGGGTTTATCATGTGCGTAAAGAGGCGTTTCTAATTTTTTTCTAACTTCTTTTTTTGCCATAATTACTAATCTCCTTAATTACTTAATCATAGGAATAGATCCTAGTACTGGTATTTCAAGTTCTTTTTCAACGTCTTCTTCAGTTCTAATTCTCTTATCAAATATTTCCTTAAGTGCAATGATAATAGCCGCTACAATTAACCCTAACAATAAGCTTCCAACAATATTAACCAATGTTTTAGGAGATACTTTTGAAGCAGTTCCATCTGCACTAGATAAAACCGTCACGTTATCAACGTTCATAATGTCTGGAATTTGCTTTTTAAATACTTTGGCTACATCATTTGTAATTTTTTCTGATTTTTCTTCACTATTCGCTCTCACGCTTAAATTTAATATCTGAGATTCAGCTTCAGTATTAACTGACACCATTTTATTTAATTGAGATGTTGAATATTCTTTATGGTCCTTTGCTACTTCATCTAAGATTCTAGGACTTTTTAAAATTTCTGAGTATGTATTAACTAATTGAATGTTACTTTGTACTTGTTGCGCCATCATATCTTTATCTTTTTCTTTCTCATTAACAAGTACTTGTGTAGAAGCCTCATACTTAGGGCTAGCAATAAAAAATGTGTAAACTAAACTAATAAGTAAGAAAACAATTGGTAATAATACTAATAATTTCCA
Source organism: Staphylococcus sp. GDX7P312P (assembly GCF_008385775.1). NCBI lineage: Bacteria > Bacillati > Bacillota > Bacilli > Caryophanales > Staphylococcaceae > Staphylococcus > Staphylococcus sp. GDX7P312P. The sequence continues at coordinate 3,042 of NZ_VUKI01000006.1, forward strand.
ATTTTTCTTAATGATTTCCCATATTTTTGTAAAATCCAATGTATTTTCCATGGTAACCTCCAATAACTGATTTCGTTATTAATTTTATATTTTTAATATGATTTTTACAACAAAATATTAAAATATAATCAATAGAATTTTTTATAATTATAAAAAATTTTGATAGTCATTTCATTTAATGGTTAATCACATTTTAAAATAAAACCAATTCATTTTATCATATAATATTTATTCAAATATAACTTTAATCTAGTGTAAATATCATGTAAATACGCAACAAATGAACTACATCAATAAGAACAGTGTAGTTTTTCAAATAACTAAGTTTATTTCTCAACAATTCCGATTGCATCATTCAGGTTTCTTTATCCGTACATTATACAATTTTGAACGGTCAATATATGTCTGCATGAAATAAATTCATTAATTTTTGAAAAAACTCTATTTTACATTCATCTTTGCATTAATCGAAAATTATCTCAGAGATACAATTATTATGTATATTACATATAAATATATAAAAACCAAGATACTTCTACACTGAAATATCTTGGCCTAAAAAATTAATATTCAATATTTGGCATTTCGTTTACTTTGTTTTGGTATTTTTTGAAACCAACATATGCAGCTACGCCTAAAACTACTGTAATTAATAATCCCTTCATGTCTATCACTCCTTTAAGGTTCTACATTTATTAGATTTCTTAAATATTTAAATCTAAATTTACCTATATTATACACTTAAAATTGTTCATTTTTAAAGTCACGTTTCACTATCTTATACACCATTGGTCTGATTTTTTATGAAAAGTATTGTATTATTTTAAAAATCGAGTATATTAATTATATCGATTTCGAAATAAATATATTTGAGGTGCACGACTGTGGCAAAATTATTATACATTACAGCTCACCCATTAAATGAATTAGCTTCTAATTCTATGGCTGCTGGTAAAGCATTTATTGAATCATACAAAGAAAATCACGCTAGTGATGAAGTGAAACATATTGATTTATTCAAAGAAGATATCCCTGTTATTGATAAAGATGTATTAACTGGTTGGGGTAAATTAAGAAATGGCGATGAACTTAATCAAGATGAACAACAAAAAGTAGATCGTTTCAGTGAAATTTTAGAAGAATTCCTTTCAGCTGATAAATATGTGTTTGTTTCACCAATGTGGAACTTATCATTCCCACCTGTATTGAAAGCGTACATTGACGCAATTTCAATTGCAGGTAAAACATTCAAATACACTGCTGAAGGTCCTCAAGGTCTTTTAACAGATAAAAAAGTATTACACATTCAATCACGTGGTGGGTTCTACTCAGAAGGTCCAGCTGCAGATGTTGAAAGTGGCGACCGTTACTTAAGAACAATCATGACATTCTTAGGTGTACCTTCATACGAAAATGTAATTATTGAAGGTCATAATGCGGAACCAGAGAGAACAGAAGAAATTAAAGCCGCTTCAATTGCTGAAGCACAAGAAATGGGTAAAAATTTCTAATAACCATACTAAAAGGCGTTGCGTAGTCATTTACGCAATGCCTTTTTTCCCATTCAGTCCTATTTACTTCTCATCTTTCAAATGCTGAATATCTTGAAATCCTTCTCTGTAATTCGATAGTTCTTCCATGATGTCATACCAATCATGTCCTACCTTCTGAAAGGTACTCTGCATTAATTCATTTTGTGCTTTATTTAATTTATCAACTAACTTACTGCCTTTAGGCGTTGGAAATAATTGTTTCACACGTCGATCTTCTTCAGATGTTTGTTCAACAATTAACCCTTCTTCCTTCAATTTACGCAACGTCGCATGTGATCCTTGCTTCGAGATTTCTAATGTCTTTAATAATTGCTTAATGGTAATACCAGGCAATTTATTAATAAAGAATAAAAAGCGATGGTGCTGACGACTCATGTCGTATTTTTCAATAATTTCATCTGCCGTTTTTATAAATGTCTTATATGCGAAGTAAAATAACATATGTTCATAATCATTTTTATTACTATCCATAGACTTCTTTCCTTTTCCATTTATGAATGATTATACATATTATAATCAATTTTCAAAAAACAGTCGAAAAAAGGTCAACAAAATTGACTTTATTAGTCAATATAATTATATTGTAAGTGTATTCTAATTTATAAATAAAGGTGGAATGAATATGAAACAACGTGTAGGACAATACTTAATGGATGCAGTACATCGTGCAGGCGTCGACAAAATCTTTGGCGTGCCAGGAGACTTCAACCTAGCATTTCTAGATGACATCGTACGTCATGACGGTGTGGAATGGGTTGGCACAACCAATGAACTTAATGGTAGTTATGCTGCAGATGGCTATGCACGTATCAATGGACTAGGCGTGCTCGTTACGACATTTGGTGTTGGTGAATTAAGTGCTGTTAACGGTATCGCAGGTTCGTATGCTGAACGTGTCCCAGTGATTGCAATTACAGGCGCGCCAACGCAAGCAGTAGAACAAGCCGGTAAATATGTGCACCATTCATTGGGTGAAGGTCGTTTCGATAGCTATCAAAAGATGTTCGAACACATTACGACAGCGCAAGCATACATTACTGCTGAGAATGCAACAACTGAAATTCCTAGAGTCATTAATGCTGCTATTCATGAACGCCGCCCAGTGCACATTCATCTTCCTATTGATGTTGCAATGACTGAAATCGAGGTAGATTCAAAGTATGATGTCGCACCAGCTCCAGACGTAAATGTTAATCGATATATTGATATGGTCGCTGACAAACTACGCACTGCGTCACAACCAGTCATTATCACAGGTCATGAAATCAACAGTTTCCACTTACACAAAGCACTCGAGCAATTTGTTAATCAAACACACATTCCAGTCGCTCAATTATCATTAGGTAAAGGGGCGTTTAACGAAGAGAATCCATATTATATTGGCATTTATGATGGCAAAATTGCAGAAGACCAAATTAAAGATTATGTCGATAACAGTGATGCCATTTTAAATATTGGTGCTAAATTAACTGACTCAGCTACAGCCGGTTTCTCTTATGAATTTGATATTGATGATGTGGTTATGCTTAATCATCATAACTTTAAATTGAATGAAACGGTTGCTGAAGATGTGACGCTACCTAGCTTAATTGATGGACTTAATACCATTGATTATCGATATGAGGGCTCGTTCCCTACTTTTGAAAAAGGGGCATCAAAAGAAGTCGTATTATCAGATGATATTTTAACGCAATCAACTTACTTTGACATGATGCAACACTTTATTAAAGATGATGATGTCTTATTAGCCGAACAAGGTACATCATTCTTCGGTGCGTATGATTTAGCTTTACCGAAAGACATGACGTTTATAGGACAACCATTATGGGGTTCTATCGGTTATACACTGCCAGCTACTCTAGGTACGCAAATGGCTGATCCAAATCGCCGTAACATCTTATTAATCGGGGATGGCTCATTACAACTTACAGTTCAAGAGTTATCTACGATGATTCGCCAAGATATCAAACCGATTATCTTCGTGATTAATAACGATGGTTATACAGTAGAACGTTTAATCCATGGTATGGAAGAAACGTACAATGATATCCGTATGTGGGATTATAAAGCTCTACCGAAAGTGTTCGGTGGCGATAACGTCGTTGTGCATGACGTGAAGACATCGAATGACTTACAGAATGTCTTTGACGCCATTAACGCTGCTCCAGAGCAATTACACTTCACTGAAGTCACAATGAAATGGGATGACGCACCAGCTAAACTCCGCGACATTTCAAAAGCCTTTGCAGCACAAAATAAATAAAGATTTATTCATGAGTATGACACTAAACTTTTAACACTAGTTTAGTGTCTTTTTATTGAACAATAAACATTATTTATAAGTATGTTTAATTAAATATACACTTTACATATTGATGATTAATAAAAAGTTATTTATATTTAAAGTGGAGGGGAATGTTAATGTCTTTAATGAATAAATCAGTATTTTTAATGACTAGACTATATAATAAAAATATCCCAGTCATACCTAGAGCTATGCAACAAATGAATCGTTTAATTTTTGCAACAGACATCCCAAGAAGTGTGAAAATTGGTGAGGGCACACGCTTTGCTCATAGTGGATTGGGATGCGTTATACATGAAAGAACGATTATTGGAAAAAATTGTAAGATTCTTCAAAATGTTACCATGGGTGGACGCGGAAAGCATGGAACACCTGTTATAGGGGATAATGTACTAATTGGAGCAGGTGCCACTATTTTAGGAGGAGTTAAAATTGGAGACAATGCTAAAATAGGTGCTCAAGCTTTAGTAATGGAAGACGTCGGATAAAACCAAACTATCGTTGCTAATAAAGGAACCATTTTGAATAATTAAACTGCATGAATCAAGGCTAATGTAACGTCATATTGACGGTAACATTAGCCTTGTTCGTTATATACTCTTTTCATCCAAGTATTCAGAATCAATAACATCTTTCGTGATATCTTGTAGATGTTTTATATCCCATTGACTTTTCTTATCGTTTCTTAATCCATGTTGTTGAGCTAAATTCTGATTATAATCATCTAAATTGTACACTTCAAAATCATGTCTCGTGTCTTTGTTGGTAGGATCCCACTGTTGGTAATGATTGACCATACTCGTCCACTTCACATTTTCAATATGTGCACCTTTAGGCACTTTAACAATATCAAAATTCAATCTTCCTAATAATTGATTATGTTCATTTCCAGTATCTTGTCCATTTAGAAAGTTACCTAATGAATATGCGACCAATGTTTGATGGTTATCATTTTGACTCTTCACCCATTCAACAGGTTGGATAACATGGGGATGGGTGCCTATAACGACATCTACGCCCTCATCCGCAAATAATTGTGCATACTTCTTTTGCGTATGATTCGGTTGGTGGTGATTTTCCAATCCCCAATGGACAGACACCATCACGACATCACTCTGCTTTTTTGCTTGTCTTACATCTCGTTGAATCGTCTTTTCATTAAACTTTTTAATCGTGTAAGGATATTGTGATGTCATTTCGTTTGTACCATATGTATAACTTAGTAAACTCACCTTGATTCCATTCACAGTCATAACTGGTATCGTTTGAGAATCCTTTTCCGAATTAAAAATACCTGTAAATAAAACTTGTTTATCAAACTTATTCCATGTCTTGAGATGGTTTAAGACACCTTCATCACCTTGATCCAAAGAATGATTATTGGCACCATTGACCATATCAAAGCCGGTTTCGACAACATCTTGAGCAATCTGACTCGGAGTATTGAAGTTCTTAAATCCTGAAAATGGGCGATCATCCCCACCTAATGGAGATTCTTGATTAATAAATGCAAGGTCAGGTGATTGTATGTCGTTCTTAATATGTGAATACATAGGCTTAAAATTGAATGACCCATCTTGTTGCAGTGCATCATTATAAACAACGGGGTGTATTAAATTATCTCCTACTGCAACCACTGATGCTTCATCAGTAACATCTTCGGCCAGTGCCATGCCACAGAGAATTGCAAAAGTGAAAAATAGTACTAAACAACTAACATAATACTTAACCACTATGTACGCCTTCTTTCAATGAAGAATATTAGCGCCTTTTATATTCAGAACATAATTTTGTTGAGTTGCATAACATTTATTAACGAACTCTTTAATTTTTATTTTAGACAATTACTAATTTTAATGCAATTTGAATAAGAAAAAATTTTAATATATCATTTAGTTGTATAGTCGATAAATTATTAAGGGAGTTAAAACATGATATTATTACCACTAAGTGTCATTATGGGGTGTTTAGGATATATTTTTAAAAATAATCCACCTACCGAGCGCAATGGTTGGTATGGGTATCGAACAAAGAAATCCATGGCCAATGATCGCAATTGGATTAAAGCACAAAAACAATTTGGTACCTATTCTCTAAAATACATATGGGTGTTATTATTGTTTGGAATTATCGGAGTAGTGATTGAAATTGTAGGTATGATGAGAAGTACTGACGCTATCATTATGACCGGTTTAGGCATAGAGTTGGTAGTAATGGTATGGTATTTATTTATTATCTATTGGAAAGTCGAGAGAGAACTGTGATGATAGATTAATGACATAGTAACATTAGCGAAATCCATTTATTTTTTGGAAATCAAAAAGACTGCTGGTTTGTACTGAACCCCAAAAGTTGGACTGAAAAATCTAACTTTATGGGGTGCACATCATTTGAGCAGTCTTTTGTGTTAATTATCTTCACCTGAATCATCTATTTATTTAAATACTTTATCAAGTGCATTTGAGAATTTGTACATCACTGGTAACCAGTTAATCTTATCAGACCGTGATTTTGGTGACATATATTCCACTAGTCAATATAATAAGTATTATGTTGTTTTAGATCATTAATTAGCCTTATTATCGCAAAGAATCCATGTTAAATTTGTAGTTTATTAAGATACTATTAATCATCACATAATTCCAATCATTTGTCCTAGATTTCATTACAGTTAATTCATAACAAAAATTTTAATAGTAAGATATATATTTGTTTGAATTTAAAGTAAACTAATTAGCATAACTTTTATATTTTTATACAAAGTTCAATATCATAAGAATAATTAATAGTATAAAATTCGTTACACCTATAACAGTATTAATAATTATACCTTTTTTTGATTTCTCTTCATTTTGATTAGCTTTGTTTAATAGTTCTTCTTTTATTTGATTCAATTTATTTTCATAAGTTTCTTCTGATTTCTTTAATTTTAGCTCTATGTCATTTTTATCATTTTTATTTTCTTTTTTGATATCATTTAATTCATTATTAAAAAGAGATGTTATGTTATCATTTTTTTGAGAAATATCATTTAATAAATTTTGATTAAGATTTTCATAAGCAGTTTTACTGTTCTCACTCTGTAATATTAACTCTTCATTTGATTTTAAAAATTCCTTTAAAATTTCATCCAACCTTTTATCTATTATTTCTTGAGTATTAGAATTATCTTTTGATATTTCTTGCATCGAACTTTTTAAATTATTTTGAATAATTGAATTTTGCAGTTCTATTTTTTCAATTATATCTAAATTATTTTTCTTACTACTTTCATATACTTTATTAATTTCTTCCTCAAAATTTCGTTTGATTGTTTCTAAATTTTCATTAATTGCTCGAATAGATTTCGAGTTTTTTGTTAAAGTAAAATCTATATTTTTTATTTTAGATGTATCATTAGATAAATTTTCTACTTCCAATGTTTGTAGTTTCATTGCTTCTAAAAATGAAGAATTATCTATTATTTCATTAAAAATCTCATTATTAGCTTGCTTAAGTTCATTATACACTTGTAATTTTTTTAAATTTTCTTGCGGTGTTTCTTTATTATCCATTTATATTTAATACCCTCTCAGTTTGATTAGTTATAATATTCATTTCTATGATAATGTATGGCTTATTATTTTTATTTTCATTTTTATCATAAAGTCTTTGCTTCAAGATGCTCATTTGATTTATATATTCTTCAATAAATATGTTTTCTAATAAATCGACTTTTTCCACTTCTTTATCCCATTCGATTTGAGCTAATTCAATATCTTTATTTAATGCTGCTAATATTGATGATTCTTTACTTAAAATTTCTTTCTCATAAGATGAACTAAAAGCTTTCAATTTATTCTCATATTTTTCAATAAATTTTTTATATGCTAATGATATATAACTTTCCAATTCTTCTTTTATTTTAGTAATGCGATCATATATATCATTTACAGCATAGTAATATTCATAGGTATGTACTTTACGTAAAAGTGTAAAATCAACTGATAAGGGTCCACTATTAATAATAACATCTATTTTGTTAATTATACCTTGATAGAAGTTGTTATTTAAATTTAGAGAAAATTTAAGTGTACGTTTTAAATTCTCTAAATAAGGTATTATTTCAAACATCATCATTTGATAAGGACCATTGATATCTTCATATTTCATTTTATATTTATCAAATTTATAATCTTCATACTTATTTTCAATTATTTTTAACGCATTTTCTAAAAAGAGGTTGTTTTTTAGTTCTTTCCATTTTTCTTTTTCGTTTGTAATAGTTTGAGTATGACTATCAAACAATTTATCTAATTCTTTCACCCTATTATTTATATCAACTATTTTTCTTTCTGTGGTTAATTTCTTATTATTTAGTTCTTCTAAGTTTTTTCTTTTTAATTTCTCAATATCTGAAGAAATACTCTTTAATCCTTTAATCTTAAACTCAGGCAAGTTGTTTTTATGTAATTGCTCAATTAATTCAGTAAAATTTTTTTATTGAAATTTCTTAGTTTATCATACATATCTTTATTAGTATTTTTAATTACCTCTAAACTTCCACCCAATTCAAAAAAGAAAAAAGGTATATTAAATTCTTCAACGCCTTGATTTTCTATTGCTGCCCTTTCTAAATCATTAAAGTAATAATTTTTCATTTGTTCTAAACTTTCTAATTTACCACTTAATAATTTTTCTTGTACGTCCCTATTAGAAGCTGCTCTAGTTAAAACAATCATAAATCTTGAAGAATCTTTAACCCATCCTTTCATAGAATCTAATGGTAATTGATATAAATTATTTATTTTTGTACCTATTTCCATAATTACAATAGTTTTACATAAAACTAAATATTTATTCAAAATATTTTCAACATGCTTTTCTTCGCTTTCATCCTTAGTGTCATCACCTGGCAAGTCTACAATTATTAAATTATCCTCATGATTTTTACTGTAAAAATAACTTTTAGGTATCCTAATTATCATTTCATCCATAGCTTCATAATTTTGAGTTGTCACTTTAGTTCTAAATTTTTTTAATATAACTGAAAGCTCTTCACATGTTTCACATGTTTGTTTTTCTTTTGTCGGAAATATTATTTCAAAATTGTCATTAGGATTTTTTTCATATAATGTTGCTGTTACAGTAGAAGACTTACCTTTGGATTGTTTACCTCTTAATGCTTGCGATAATTCGTTCAATTTATTTTCATTAATGCCAATTAAATTTAAAATAAAAGTTGTTTTTCCTACTTGTGTTGGACCGTAAACACCTACATATACCTGTCCTTTAAAATTTGCCTGTGTGGCATCAAATTTAGTGAAATTTTCTAAATATCTCTCAACAATCGGTTCGGTCCATTCCCAGCTAGCGTAATAATTAGAATAATAGTTCTTCATACTGACTCTTTTCAATAGATGCTTCTGTTATTTTTGTTACATTATTTAATAAATATTGGCATTTTTCTACATTACTGTGCTGTTCATCTTCACCTTTAAGGACCGAGTGTTTATAAATAATCTTTTGTTCCATTACTTCAAATACATTTCTTAAACTATTAATATATCCATTTACTTGTGATTGTGCTAATGCATCAATAAAAAATGAAGCATTAGCATAGGCTTCAAACTGTCTTTTATTCATATCTTGAATATTTTTTGTTACTGCATAACTCGCTATTACTGCTGCTCCTGAAATCCCAGCTAATGCAATTATTGCTCTACTCGAAATAGGTATGTTAATTTCCTTCAAACTATCAGAAATACTTTGAGCACCACTTACCCCTTGTTCAATAATATTTGCTTCACCATCAGATGCAATATCTATACCTAAAATTACAGGAATAGTAGCTGCTAATTTTTTCCCTGTTTCAATTCCATCTTGAGATTCATCTTCATTAAAAACTTGAATATTAATTTCATTATTTTTATTATTACTTAAGCTTCCTTTATCATAGTTATTAACTGTGTCTAATAATTTACTAGCTTCATTAGGTTTTTCCATTTCTTTGAAAGTACTAGTTAAAAAATTAGCTCCCATATAAACTAGACCTCTTATATCACTTTTATCTAATGCTTCAATTTCCTCGCTACCACCAAAATAATTTTTTAATTTTTGTATTCTATTATCTTGTTTAATTAATGCATTTTTATAAACATCATTGTCTGAATTAGATTCAGGAAGTGTGAATATATCATTATATTTTGATAATTGTTTATGTGCTACTTCATTCATATTTGAAAGCGTAGATAAGTTATCATATTTACCATCCCATATAGATATTATTTCATTTTTAAATGTCATTTCATCTTTTAAATTTCTACCAAATATTTTTGATTTAATATTTTTTAAAAAAGAGTTATTGTTTTCAATAAAATCTATAATTGCTTCTGTTTTATTATTTTTCACTATTTCCATTTTATTTAATAATTCTTTTTCTAACTCTTTAAGATACTGTTCATATTCATTTTTAAAAATGTTACCACTATTTGATAATTCATGAGTATAGTCTTTAATATCAAGAATTCTTGCTTCGTCTTCCAATAAATAATTGATAGCTTCTAAACTTGAATATATTTCTATTAATAGATCTTGCATAGAAGATTGTCTTTTCTCATTTTCATTTTCTTGAGCACCAGAATATTCAGTTAAAAGGCTTGTTAAATCTTTTTGCCACTCATCACTAAACATACCTTTAGGTCCTGTAACTATTACTCTTTTATCATCTGTAACATTTAATCTTTTAATTATATCCTTTCTAATTTCTTCATTCTCTTCTGGATTTTCGTCACCATGAGTTAAAGTAATGATAGGTTTTAAATTAGAAAATTTATTCTCTATTCTTTTTAAATTTAGAGTTGAACTTTTACGAGCTGTTTCATTTTTATCGATTACTACTATTGATGATTTCGATATATTAATTATAAATTCTAAAAGTTTTTGAGAAAAATCATTATTTTCTCTTTCAAATCCTGGCAATAACACAATGTAAGTATTTGGATCATTAAACTTATTTTCTTCAATGGGCAACACTAATTGAAGCCATAAATCTTTATTTTCATCCGGATTCATTGACATTTCTTTTAAATTTTCAGAATCAATTTTTTCTTGTCTAATACTCACTTTGTCATTTTCAATTACTTTAATATATTTAAAAGCTTCGATTTCTTTAACATCAGAAACGGTGATAAAGACGGGCAATTTTTCTCCTCGTGAGTTATTTTCTGGAAGAATATCTTTAGGTATATCAAAGTAATCTCTTGTTAAACTAGTTTTTCCTGCACCTTGAAGACCAGTAATTGCAATCAAATTTTTATCTTTGTAAAGCTGATATAGAAACATTTTATTATAAGACTCTTTAAGAATTTTAATATGCTTTTCTTTTTCTTCTCTGCTACTTTTTTCGACTTTTAGCATATCAAATTTAATAATAAATTCTTTTAAGTTATCTAAATATCTTGTGTAATCCACTGAAATTTCAATGTTTTCCATAGTTAAACTCCCTTATCATTTTCTAATAATAAAATCATATTACCTCATTAATTGCTTCAATTTATCCCATCTTGGGTCTTGTTTAGTATGTTTGTGATCATGGTTTTGTTTTTTCATTTTTAGTTGTTTGGTATCAACTTGTTTTTGAATTTCAAGTTTCTCTTTGAAGTTGGTGCTGTAATTATCTAAGATGTCTATCCAATTGACGAAGGTAAATGTTTCATCTAATGTGTCTTCAACTTCTTCTTTGAACTTTCGATCGTTTGTTTTAAATCGATGTATGTCTTTATGTAAGGCGTATAGTAAACTTGTAAATTCACCTTTGTTTTTTTCTAAAATATCTACGGTTTTTAATCCGTATTCACTAAGTGTGTGATTGATGCTTGCTTGTGACAATGCATCAAAATCGTCAAAATGTATAACTCTGACATCATGCTGGTCTTTTAAATTTTTAAATACACGCGCTACATTTGAAAATTCTTGCGTATTACTTTGCCATTTTAGTATTTCTTTTTCTACAACATCGGAAAATTGCAAATAACCGTAATATGCAATAATACGTTCATAATAGCCTGATAATATAAGATATACCCATATATCTGTATCAACAATTGGCGGCGTCATACCCTTATTAGTCATGATTGAGGACCTCTATTTTGTCGATAATTTCATTGATCTTTGCTCCAGAAACGAGCCCTTCATTATAGTTATGTTCTAGCACCGTCATAATATTAGGCGAGATTTGAATATCATTTGTCGGTTCTAAGATATCTGTTGGTAAATCATTATCTGTGTAAATTGCATACAATTGAGCCTTGTGATCTATTCGAGAGAGTGCACTCAATTGTTGATACGTATCACGTGGAATAGGATTCAGCTGCATTGCTCTTATCATAGCTGCACCAAAACTAATCTGATAATGTACACTCATGCGCGCAATCACATCGGGGCACATAATATCATCATATGCTGCCATCCATTTTTGAATTTCTGCATTTGGTAATAACACAATACCTGCAAATATTTCCGCTTCTCTTTCTTCCAATGACTTATGATTAAAATCACTAATTCCATTCTGATGATTCATGTAATGGTGGTATACTTCATGCCACATCGAAAATTGTTGACGTCCTTTACTATGATTTGTATTCACAAAGATGAACGGAAATCGATCCTTCTTCATATAAAAACCGGATAAATTATTAGGTGCTTGTGCTTTTACAATGTAGTAGCCCATTTCAGATAACACTTGTGTTGAATTCGTTATCGGATATTGGAGTTTGTGATCTGAAATGAATTGTTCAGCTACTGGAATAATACGTTCTATTGTTTCACGGTATGATTCAGTCACGCGACTCACTTCCAATCTTTAATTGATATGTCAGCAATTGGAAGATGTCATCGAGTTGTTTGACTCTGTGGTTAATTTCTTCTGTATTCTCCAATGCACGAAATGAAATGCTATCTAAGTCTTCTTGAGGTAAATGTTCTAGAAGTATTTCAGGTGTTGTCTTTAATATTGTAGCTGCGAGTTGATAATCTTGCGCTAGCCATATTAAAGATGGATTTAAAAGCTTAAGTAGCTGCTTAGTGTCATAGTCATGGTGTTCAGCATACATAACTGGTTCTAAACCACTGAGTTCTATTTCTTTTTGTATGCGCTTACTTATTTCGACTTGCGTGTATTTGGGTATCATATGTATTCCTACCTTTTGTATTTGAATGATACATTTTTATTATAATTATTAAATTAATATTTTGCTATACTTTTTATATTTAAAATAAGGTATCTATACAATTTACTAAAAAATAACAATTAGAAATATTTGTTTTTGTTGACTTTACTACATAATTCTCTTTTATACATTGTTACGATAACTTGTTCTACTTGTGTTCTTAGAAATTTAGGTTTTAGCAGTGCTTTTTTAGCTAACTTCTTCGCTTCGTTATCTAGTTTAATCATTATTACAACACCTCTATGACTAATTTGATAACATTTTACCGCATAGCATAGACAAAAATTGTCTACCTATAGTTCCCAAGTATCTTTTCAATTTCAGCTATATGTTTCTCTTTCAAACTATTTGGCGATAGCACTTTGATACGTGAACCTTGAGATAGTAGCCACATTAAAATACCATCGCCGATGACTTCAATTTCTACTACAAATCGGTTATTGGTGTAATCTTTTTTCAATAATTGAGCAGTTGGGAACCGATCAAGAACGGATTCTATAATCCCACCATTAAATTCAAAGCTCACTTTCTTCCAATGACCGCCATACATGAAATAGATACGTTGTTTCAATGCACCTTCTCTAATATAAGGTGAATTCGGAACGTTAAATTTAGTGTTCAATACTTTATATTCTTGAATTCGATCTATCCTAAAAATGAGTACCTGCTCTTTATCATTAACACCTACTAAATAAAAGTACAGTTCAGAAAATGTAATATACATCGGTTTGATGACATGTGTACGCCCTTTGTTCATTGCATTAAAATAGTTAAATTCAATCACGCGATTTTGTTGAATAATATGATTTAAATCCCAAACTTTATTTAATAATGGCTCTCCATGATTCATGGGCTCATAATGAACTAATTCAGATTGAATGGCCTTTTCAATTACACGTTGGTTCTCATCAGACATATGTTTCGTAAGGTTATTCACAATCATTTGTAATTCATCTTCAGATAGTCCTCTTGTTGAAATAAGAATTTTTAATATCGCTAGCACCTGTGTTTTATCAAAAGTTTCACTACTATTGTGGACCATTTCATATTTACGGTCTGTCGTATTCATCGTTATCTTCAAATGCGCCATATCCGTTCTGTTAGCAAAGAAGTCATTTAAATGTGCGATATAACGCTGCACGGTTCTGTCAGATTTTTTACCTATGATGTCGCCTATTTGTGCCTTAGATAAGCGTTCGCCAGACATAAACTTTAAATACAGCTCTAGCGTGTCAGTTGTTTTAGTCATAGTTACCTCCCATTTTTGGAAAATGAATGATTCTACTTTATTAAACAACAATAAAATAAAAAATGTAAGATACATCTTTTTACTACGACAAAAATTGACGTACCTTGTAGGTATACTAAGCTCAAGCAGTTCAAAACACTTAGAAAGTTGGGAATAAAGAATGAATTTGCAAAACCAATCCAAACATCCGCAAATGTTTAACCATGTTTCAAAAGAAGATAAAACACTGGCAATGATTATGTGGGTCTTAACCTTTTTCACAAGTTTTGTAGCACCTTTAGTGATTTGGTTAGTCAAAAAAGACGAATCTGAATACATTGATAAGCAAGGGAAAAATTGCCTGAATTTCGCTATTAGTTACGGTATCTACGGTATTGTTAGTTTCTTATTGACTTTCATTTTAATTGGTTATTTCGCTCTAATGGCTTTAATCATTGCCAACATCACTTATACGATATTAGCAATTGTTTCATGCAATAAAGGTGAGGATTACGTCGTTCCATTCACAATTGAAATAATTAAATAAATCAAAACAAGCCTTCCACTTCGTTTAAAATTCGAAATGGAAGGCTCTATTTATGTGCTTTGTCGTTCTACGATATTTAATTTTAATACATCATCTTTGATTTCAAATTCTGTCTCTTCAAGTAATGCCAATAAATAGTTAATCAATTGCTTACCAATGTCATTGACTGGTTGATTGACTGTCGATAATGGAATCTTCAAAAAACTAGAAATGGGTTGGTTATCATATCCCATAATGGCGATTTGGTTAGGAATATCTATTTGATGGGCAGTCATAAAGTGCATTAACCCTAATGCCACTTCATCGCTACCTGTAAATATAGCATCTGGTAACTGTTCTTGCCGCAACAATATTTTCCCTATCTGCTCACCATCTTCAATTGTATGAACATTATTAAAAATCCATTCATTTCTAATATCTAGACCATTATCTTTCATCGCTACTCTAAATCCGACATTTCTAGGTTTATTGAAGCAATGATCATAGTAATTATTGTCCGTGCAATAAGCTATGTTTCGATATCCTTTATTAATTAAGTATTGAATGGCATCATACGTCGTTTGACGTTGGTTGGTATGTATAATCTTTACTTTATCAGACTGCATTGATTGATCTGCCGATAAAATAATAGGTCCATATTTCGTATACGTCTCTAAAACCTCTATGTCATTTTCAAGTGCGCCCATAATCACACCAGCAATGTGTCTTTGCTTAAACATATTTAATAATCTTAATTCCTCTTCTTTATCATTATATGTTTGCATAATTAACGTATGGTATGGTGTGCCTTTAATTTCTTTATCAATTGCATCAATCAAATACGCGAAATATGGATTCGTAATTCTAGGTACAATGATACCAATCGTATAAGACTTGTTAGAACGCAATTGCATAGCGACTGAATTAGGCACATAATCAAGTTCATCCATCGCTTGTTGGATTTTAATTTTCTTGTCCTCAGAAATATAAGGATGATGATTTAAATATCTTGAAACCGTCGATATAGATAACCCTGCTCTCTGAGCTACATCTTTAATTGTTGCCATAGTACCACCTTTGATGAAAACGTTTTCATTATCAATGATAGGTTGTTCCCTAATTTTTGTCAATCACTCAAGTTAGATATTCAGCATTTTAAAAATTATTCAAAGCACGGGAGTGGGACAGAAATAATATTTTCTCAAAATTTATTTCGTTGTAACCCCAACTTGCTTAGCTTGTAGAATTTCTTAATAAAATTCTTGTTGTTGGGGCCCCGAACCCCAACTTGCTTTGCTTGTAGAATTTCTTTAAGAAATTCTCTTTGTTGGGGCCCGCCTACCCCGGCAAGGATGACTAGGTTTGAAAAAAGCTTGATTCAAGCGCATTTTCAAATCAGTCAGCTACTGACAAAATGATAAAGTAGGCTGAGACATTTTATTTTGTCCCAGCCTCGTGCTATTATTCATCATTTTGATTCCAAATTCATTTTCATTACTATTCTTCTACTAACCATTCAATTGTGCGTTTGATGGCCTTATCCCAGAATGCATAATCATGTTCTCCAGGACCTTCTTCATATTGATAGTCAATTCCTTTATCATCCAAGTATGTCATAAATTGTTGATTATCTTCATATAAGAAATCTTCTGTACCACATTGAATCAACAACTTAGGTATAGTCAATCTTTTTTCGACCGCTTCATCAACTAAATGATATGTATCGAGTTCAGTACCTTTGATAGTTGTATCTTCCCCTGTAATTGCTTTTGGTACGAAATCAGGATAATCAAGTTCCATTAACCCTTGCGCTTGAAAGACAGCAGACAATGGCGATGCTTTAGAGAAGAGTCTTCCTTGTGTTAATGCAAATTTCATCGTGCCATAACCACCCATTGAATGACCTGCAATAAAATTATCTTCACGTTTTGGTGATAATGGAAGTAGCTTATGAGCGTAGTGATACACTTCCAATATATGGTCATAATAACTATGACCGTACGTCATATTTGCATAACCACTATGATCTGCATTCGGCATTATGATAGCTAATTGATGTTCATCTGCATATCGCTCAACACTGGTAAAGCGTGTATACGACGTTGCATCACTTGATAATCCATGCAATAGCATAAGTGATTTATAAGATTTAGGTGATTGTGTTTCGTCGAAGAAACTAGCGTCTTCTGGAATAATTGCTACAAATGATTGTTGCATACCTAAAGATGGTGATAAGTAATTGATTGTCATGAGTGCCATGTTGATTGTCGCCCCTTCTAATAATAAATGATTATATCTATTTTACACTTTTTCTGAAAAAGGTGTTACCCAAGCATGCAAAAAGACGTTAGTGATGTCACCAACGTCTTAAGTAGCAATTATTGTGTTTATATCGGTTTGGTAGTTTAATATAAACGCTTTTTGTATATAAAGGGGGCTTTGTGTCTTATTTATTACTTTATAACCATCCAGTTTTTGCCATTTTTTATTAATTTTTTCTCTTCTTTTAATTCATGTACAATATGGCCAGTTGTTTCACGTGAAATACCTGCTAAATCACTCAGTAATTGAATGGTCATGATATGTTTAATTTCGTAGAATTCATCATGATCGTATCCTATTGCATGGCATAAATAATATAATACTTTCTCAATGCGCTCTCTCGCCAACTTTGTGGTTAATGCCATATTGTATTCCATTAGTAGTTCAAGTTCGTTATTTAACTTTTCGAACAGTGTAACAAATATGTCGTCATGATTTTTACATAGATATTCCAACATATCTTTAGGTATGCCTATTACATTACATGGTGTTATAGCTGTGCACATCTCGTTTAATTCAATTTTTCGAAAGAGATGATTTAACGGAAATAATAGCTGCTCTTTATTCAGTTTACGATAAGCGTCCCCATCTTCATTAATTGTTTCACGCAAAACAATACCGTCTAGTAACAAATACACATAGGTGGGCTGATCAGATGAATAATATATGATTTGTCCTTTATTGTAACGTCGCACGAAACATTCACTCTTGAAAGCTTGAATGACACCTGTTGGAATATTTAAGTAAGACGCTAATTGTTTGAGTCCTTCACTTAAATCATTATCTCTGTTGTTGATATATGTCTTTCCGGCCATTGAGATACACTCCTAAATCTTTTAAAACTTTTTATTAGAATACTGAAACGCTTCCCATCGCTAAGCGAATGATACCTATTATTGCAAGTATGATAATGACTGCAAACAAGATATAGTCACCTTTCGTTAATGGTTTATGGTTATTATGTTGTACGAAACGATAAACAAATAGACCAGGGATGTAGAGCAACATGGTTAATAACAAGTAATCTATACCTGCAGCGTATACAAGCCATATCGCATAGATTGATGCAATAATACCGATTGCCCATTGTTTCACTGTAGCGTGTCCTTTATGCTCTATTGTGTATTTTAATTGATAAAAGGCACTAAACATATACGGAATTAAAATCGCGCTTGATGCAAGTGAAAACGCAAATTGATATGCACTATCTGTAAATAACATGCTAATTAAGAATATTTGTACTAGAATGTTTGTAATTAATAATGCATTGATAGGTGCTTTATTTTTATTTTCTTTAGCAAACCATTTCGGGAACAAGCCATCTTTAGCCACTATAAATGGTAGCTCACCAGCTAGTAATGTCCAACCAAGCCATGCACCTAAAACAGAAATAATTAAACCAATATTAACGAGTACTGAACCCCAATGACCAACGATGTGTTCTAACACTTGTGCCATTGATGGACTTGCAAGATCAGCAATTTGGTTTTGTTGAATAACGCCTTGTGCCAATACGGTCATTAAGAAGTAAATAACAAGTACTGAAACAAGTCCAATTACTGTAGCTGTACCTACGTCTTTTTTCGATTTAGCACGACCTGAGAATACCACTGCACCTTCAATACCAGTGAACACCCATACGGTTACAAGCATTGTACTCTTAACTTGAGACATTGTATCGCCCCAACTAAATATACCTGTACCACCGCTTGTCATTCCGTAGAATCCTGCTTTAAATGTATCGAAATTAAATACTACAATCATACAAATGATGACTAAGAATATAGGGATTAACTTTGCAACAGTTACAATACTATTGATAAATGCTGCGGTTTCAACACCTCTAAGTATTAAGAAGTGCACACCCCATAATAAGAAGGAAGCGACGATAATACTTGGTAGCGTATTACCACCTTTGAAGATTGGGAAGAAGTTACCTACTGCTGACATCAATAATGTTGCATAGGCTACGTTACCTAGAAACGCAGCAAACCAGTAGCCCCAAGCACTTGAGAAACCAATAAAATCGCCAAATCCAGCTTGTGCATAACTGTAAATTCCACCTTCTAAGTCTGGTCTTACATTAGTGAGATTTTGGAAGACAAATGCGAGTGAAATCATTCCAATTGCGGTGATAATCCATCCAATCATAATTGCTAAACCACCGGCTTGACCACCCATATCAGAAATGATGTTGAACGCACCGCCACCAATCATAGAACCAATGACTAAACCAATAAGTGACGTTTTACCAAGTTTGTTTGTGTCTGATTCATTCATAATTCATTTCCCCTTCTAAGGAGGATTACTTTTAAATTAAGGGCTTGAAGCATCATTATTCAATTATCTGGTAACCCTGCTTCAAACCCTTCTCCTTGTGTTATATTTCTACATCACTTTCCCTGCGATGTATTTTTCAAAAAAGTCCTTACGTTTGCTCGAAATACTTTAAATATCTTCTCTAAATAATGGTTGGCTCATACATCTTGGGCCCCCACGTCCACGAACAAGTTCACTACCAGTAATTTCAAGCACTTTAATGCCTTTATCACGAAGTAATTGGTTTGATACGTAGTTTCGGTCATAAGTAACGACCACACCTGGGCGTATACATAGCGTGTTTGAACCGTCATTCCATTGTTCACGTGCGCCGTCTATCACGTCACCATTACCAGTTGGGATAAACTCGATTTTTTCAACGCCAAGTACGTCTGCTAGCGTTTCACGTAGTTTATTAGAATGTGTAATTTTGATATCATCTTTTGCTTCATCGTATTCAATCGTAAATAAATTCATGTTATTTTCTTCTTTGAAAATAGCTGAATGTACTGTGAATTTATCGTAGTCAATCATTGTGAATACTGTATCTAAATGCATGAACGTACGACTATTTGGAATTTCAATCGCAATTACTTTTTTGAATGTCGTAGATTCATCTTTAAATATATTACGTGCTAAGCGTTCAATTGCTTGTGCTGATGTACGTTCAGAAATACCAATGGCTAAAGCTTCTTTAGATAGAATTAATTCATCTCCACCTTCGATATTAAATGGTGAGTTTCGGTCTAACCATACTGGCACATCTGCATCTTTAAATCTTGGATGATATTTTAAAATGTATGTCATAAATAGTGATTCTCTGCGACGTGCTCTCCAATACATTCTGTTAATTGTCATACCTCTACCTACTGATGCTTGAGGGTCACGTGTAAAGTAAAGGTTAGGCATTGGGTCTAAATAGAATGGATATCTATCATCCATATATTCAACGAGATGTGTTGTTTTAAGTTCAATTTCTTCTTTTCTTACACCAGCCATAATTTTGTCGATTAATTCTTGATCTGATAACTTCGCAAAAAACGTTTTAATTTCAGCTTCATGTCCTAATACTGTTTTTTGAGATTCTGCAAGAATATCGTCAATGAACTGTTCTCGCACATCTTTATCTGCAATTGCTTCAGCTGCTAGTTTTTCTAAATAAACAACTTCCACACCTTCATCACGAAGTGTTTGTGCAAATTTGTCGTGCTCTTCTTGCGCCACTTTTAAATAAGGAATATCATCGAATAGCAAGCCACTTAAGTGATCTGGTACTAAATTTTCTAATTCTTTACCAGGTCGTTTGAGTAATACTGTTTTTAATCTACCGATTTCACTGTTTACTTGAATAGGTCCTTGTGTCATATTCATTTCCTCCTTTATTTATCTACAATTAGAGTATAAAGCGCTTTCAAAAATGTTTATGTGATTGTTTTCACAATATGAATGTGTGCTAGTTCATGCTTTCTGGTTATTCAATGCATATTTGTGATTGAATATACAAAATCATTAAGTATTTGGTGCTTTTTATGTATATTCCATTTATTTTCGCATGATAATATTTTTAAGAAAAGTTTTTTATGCATTATTCTGTATTTATAAACACCCGTGATTTGTATCTACATTTATATAACTACTTAGGTTATGAACATTATAATTTAGGTGCGTTACACTCTATTATAGATAATATAAAAAAGTAAATCTACATTATATTTTATACATTAATTTGAATATTTATGATTAAATAATTTATAATGCACATATTTAGCCATTTCTTCAGAATTAGTTAGTACCATCAATGTGTCATTGCCACCTACTGTCCCTAATATTTCATTAATATTCATTCGATCAATAAAATAATTAATGCATTGCGCAAATCCTGGAGATGTTTTGATAAGTATGTAGCTATCTTTTATTATGATACTTTTAATTTCACTGTCGTAATAATGTAGCAGTTTCGTTTTAGCATCCATTTGTTGCGTATTATCTAACTTTTTATAATAGGATTGATTACTTACAGCTGGAACTTTAAAAATCTTTAATTCTTTCAAATCTCTTGAAATCGTAGTTACGCTATAGCGTACCCCGAAATGCGTATCGATGTAATCTGCAATCTCTTCCTTTTTGTTAAATCGGTTATTCTTAACTACCGTTGCGATGAGATCTAGACGTTTATTCTTTTTCATATTATAAACTCCCTCTATCCCTATACAGCCTACTGCTATATTTATGTTTTACTTTTAACGTATCATTTTTTTGTCTTTCTTTGTGTGGGGTATTTCATAAAATCTGTTATAAATTTAATTATTTACATAAAAACACCCCAAAAGTAAGATTTATTATCCAACTTTTGAGGTGTCTTTCAAGTTATGCTATTTTGTTTCTTTCATAGCTTGTTTTACAGTGCTATAGCCCATTACCACGCGATCAACTTTACCGTTATCTACATCAAACCATACCGTCATTCCTTTTGAATTTGGTTGGTAGAAATAGATGCCTGTTGTATTATGCTTATGGTTATTTACCTTTTGTAAATCTTTTCCGTAAGTTTTATTTAATTGATCCAATGTCATTTTACCCGTTACGTTTAAATCAAGTAATGATGCTGTTTTACCATCTTTCGAAACGTTTCTAAAATATTGATCATATTTTTTCACATTTTTAGATGATGTTGTTGCTTTCAATTTAATACCATTGAATGTGACATTTTCAGCTTTTACCGCATTTTTAAAATGTTTATCTAATACAAAAGATACGTCTTGACCTGCATATCCTTTATAATTGTAATATGCAGATGTCGCGTTCGCTTTAGAATGAGTTGTGTTTGTCGTAGCTTTAGATTCAGCATGTGCAATAGATGTTTCCGTTAATGCACTCGTAACACCTACACCAAATAATGTGCTTAGTGCTAATGTCGTTGTGACTAATGTTTTTGTAGTTTTTCTCAAATTAGAAGCCTTCTTTCTTTATAACTAAACATATCATACGCTATTCATGACTGTTATACAATTTTGTTTAACTAATTAGAAGTGTTTGATATTTGATGTAATGTTGTTTATAATTACACAAAATTAAATTTCACAAATCGTTAAATAATGTTTTTATATAAATTATGTTATACTAAATATAGGAGTAACATCCCCATTAACTCCTTCACAAAAAGTTATATTATGTAATGACTATAGCCATAAGTTTACTTCCCCTTTGTTAAACTTATGGCTCTTTTATATAGTCTTTTTTACTTTTCCAAAATAAATATAAAATTAATTTATATTGTAGAAAACCACTTCCAAAATACGAACATATGTTCTATAATGAATTTGAGGTGGTTAACATGATTCCAAATCCTAATGCGCCAGATGAGTATAAATATGAAACAGATTATCGTAAAATACCAAGACAATATCTAGACGCTAACATTCCTCAAGGACGTGGCATGGTGAAGTGGGCTCCGTTTATTATATGTACTAATCTCATAAAAAATCTAATTTAATAGGGTTCAAACATAATTTATATATGTATTATGTTTGAACCCTATATCTATTTATTTTTTACTAATATCATTTAAAATGTCTCGCAATTCTTCAATTTCTTTGTTATTTAATTCTTCATTTTTCGCAAAATTAAGCACTAAACTTTTCATATCCCCTCCATACAATTTATTAAGAAAGGTTTTAGCAGTTTTCATTTTAATATCATCTTCTTTAATAATTGATGAGTAAAAATAAATATTATTATATTTATATCGTTTTATAATCTCTTTTTTATATAGTCTTGTAATTAATGTTCTAATCGTCTTATCGCTAACTTCTTTATTTTTTTGAATCTCAACTACAATTTCATTAGCTGATACTGATTTTTTATTCCATATTATATTCATAACATCCCATTCAGCCATAGATATTTCAACTTGCTTATTGGCCATTTAAAACACCCATTTCTTTTAATATTTTTTCATTTATGAATTTAGCATTTTCACCAGAGGCTTTTTCATCTGATAAATGTGTAGAAAAATAATACTTATCATGATTTGTAATTACGTAACCTACAAACCACCCATTATTATATTTCCCGTTTACTATACCTGTACCTGTTTTCCCATACAATTCATAATTTTCATTTTTTCTAATCAATAACGAAGAAGATAATTGTTTCTTTTCATTTTTACTAAAATGGTTATTTTGTTCCATCATATTTTTTAAAACTATTACTTGTTCAAGATTAGATATTTTCAAACTATCTTCCAACCAATAGGCTTTATAACTTCCCAAATTTTTATTACCATAATTTAATTGCTTGAGTTGATCAGAAGTATAGTTCTTTGATAATTGATTACTAATACGTTCGAAGTACCAATTAACTGAGTTTTGTATTGCCGTATTTAAATCTTGATCCTTATTCCAAGAATCGAAAGGATAATGATTATGATTCCATGACATACGTGAATTTTTATCACTTATAATATGACGGTCAAGTCCAAACAGTGCTAAATAAATTTTGTAAGTTGAATCAGGAGAATATCTTTTTCTACTTTCTTTTTCATTATAAATATAGTATTTGTCTTTCTTCATGCTGTACATAACGAAAGATCCACTATTTGAACCAAAATTTTTACTTTCATCTAAAATTTGGTAATCGCTTTGTAAGGGCTTTTTATAATTATAATCAGTTAAGGATTGCCCCATTAAAAACTGGCTTTGAATTATCATGATAAAAAAAGTAAAAATACAAATAAAAATTAGAATTAATTTTGACTGCTTCTTCAGATTGCCTTCTTTTATATTAATTAATCTTCTTTTGAGTAATGATTTTTTACCATTAAATGAATGGCTTAATATATTTTTGTTGAAAAATGAGGTTTTTAATACGGAATCCATAATAGCTTCCGCATAAGACTTAAATTCATTTTTGTTAATATTATTAAGGACAAATCTATCGGCTTCTACTTCATTGTCATGAATCATCTTTCTTTTTACAATTTGTATTAGTGGATTATAACTCATAGCAATAGAAAAAATATGAAAGATAATTAAATGCAAAGTATCTCTGTTTTTAGCATGAGCATACTCGTGCAATATTATATATTTTAGTTTTTTGTCATTTATACTTTTAAAATATAAACTGGGAATCAAAATAATATATTTTCCATACCAAAAAGTTATTGGAGAATGAATAGATTCTGCTTTTCGAATCACAATATTTCTTTTATATTGATGATTGAAAAGTATCTTGTTTATTTTATCTTTTTCTTTTTCATTTAGATAAAGTGACTGTTTCTTTAAATACTTAAGATATAATAAAGAATTTAAAAATTTAAAACTTAAAATAATAACTAAAACTATCCAAATAACTGTGCAGATATTATCTATTGAATCCCAATTAAACTTATGGATGTCTGTTGTAAACTCATGAACAGGTTTAGTGGTATTTATGTTAGGATTCAAATTGTGTGAATTACTTTCAACTGTGGGCTCTTGATTATTCAAATTATTAAATTTAAAAAAAGAGAATTTAATAGGGATGAAAGGAATTAATCCTGCAAGAAGAGTTAGATACCAAACTTTATAATTTAACATATAATTAAAATAGCGTTTTAATATGTACCTAAAAAATAATAACAATAAAAATATAAAACAAAAGCTTACTATGCTCATTATTAATAACTTAGCCATTTCAACACCTTCTTTCAAATATTTATAATAAACTATTGACGCGAATATTACAATTGTAATATTATTGATTTATAGAAATTACAACCGTAATATTGGAGGGTATATTTTGAAAAAGTTAATACTTTTAATTGCAATTGCTTTAGTTTTAAGTGCATGTAATTCAACCAGTTCACATGCTAAAGAGTTAAATAATTTAGAAAAGAAATATAATGCTAATATTGGTGTCTATGCATTAGATACTAAAAGTGGTAAGGAAGTAAAATTTAATGCCGATAAGAGATTTGCCTATGCTTCAACTTCAAAAGCGATAAATAGTGCTATTTTGTTAGAACAAGTACCTTATAATAAGTTAAATAAAAAAGTACATATTAACAAAGATGATATAGTTGCTTATTCTCCTATTTTAGAAAAATATGTAGGAAAAGATATCACTTTAAAAGAACTTATTGAGGCTTCAATGAAGTATAGTGATAATACAGCAAACAATAAAATTATAAACGAAATCGGTGGAATCAAAAAAATTAAAAAACGTTTAAAAAAATTGGGAGATAAAGTAACAAATCCAGTTAGATATGAAATAGAATTAAATTACTATTCACCAAAGAGCAAAAAAGATACTTCAACGCCTGCTGCTTTCGGCAAGACTTTAAATAAACTTATCGCAAATGGAAAATTAAGCAAAAAAAATAAAAATTTCTTACTTGATTTAATGTTAAATAATAAAAACGGAGACACTTTAATTAAAGATGGTGTTCCAAAAGACTATAAGGTTGCTGATAAAAGTGGTCAAGCAATAACATATGCTTCTAGAAATGATGTAGCTTTTATTTATCCTAAGAACCAATCTGAACCTATTATTTTAGTCATTTTTACGAATAAAGACAATAAAAGTGATAAACCTAATGATAAATTGATAAGTGAAACCGCCAAGAATGTAATAAACAAATTTTAATAGTCTAAATGTACTACAAAAACTGATATAATTCTATCTTTCATAAAACTTCATAATATCGAAGAACATATATATTATTTATAATTATATATGTTCTATTTTTTTATGTTCACATTTTTTAAAAGAGAAAATACTATTAACATACCAAACATCATATTCCAGTTACTATAATTATAAATGCTCGATAATCTTACTCAACTTTTCCATATAGAAAATAACTTATTTTAAATTAATTAATTAATCACATTAAAAAATTATATAATCCTTGCCAAAAAAGAACATACGTTCTACAATGATGATGAGGTGGTAAACATGATTCCAAATCCTAATGCGCCAGATGAATATAAATATGAAACTGATTATAGAAAAATACCAAGAAAATATTTAAACCCTAAAATCCCTCAAGGGCGTGGAAAAATCAAATGGCAAGCTTTTGCGACTCTCCCGCAACAGTTTGAAATTTTAGAACAAATTATAAAGGATCAAAATAAAATAGAAAAACCATTGCTAACACATGATTCATTAGATAATTTAGATCAGATTTTTCAAATAAAAATTCAAAATGATGAGTTATGTACAATCTCATATTGGGAAGACGGTAACATTTCAAAATATACAGGAAAAATTTTAAAAAAGGATGAAATTAGTAATACATTTTCCTTTTCTGATACTAACAATAATATATATAATTTAAATAATGCTAACGTTTGTAGTATCACTTAACACTATTTAAACTTTTAAAAAGTTTAAATAGTGTTCTTATAATTACCTTTTTCGAAATACTTCTAGCAAAATCATTATAAGTATCATACTGATATTAAATATATTATTTTTATCACTGAAAAAAATTTCTACTACTTGGAAAATTGATAAAAGACTTATTATTAACAAAAGTTTATTTAATTTTTCGCTTCTTTCTTCTTCCTTATATGACTGCTCCAATTCAATTAGTAATAATTCTTCTTTGTTTAATTCTTCAATATATTGTGGAGATTTAAAATCATTATTATTCTTTAGATACAAATATAAATATAAACTAGGTAAAAGCTCTGTTCTATAAATAATTGCAATAGATCTCTTGAAATTTAGTATCCATTGTCTAAAATATAGGGCTTCTTTTTTTCCATTTAAATTATATTGTTGATACCCATACAATTGTAATTCATTTAACATAGTTTCTAAGAAAAAGAAATTAGCAGAACTATTGAAATAAAGTGCCATTTGAGAACATTTTTCTAAAACATCTCCTTCTTGCTCATCCATCCAAACTACAAAAACAGATGCTTTATTCAAGAAGTTTATATAATTATCGCTATAACCATCTTGCCTAAAATGTTTACTTTTTCCTTCAAATGAAAAAATAGGCGCATTTACTAACCACTCTTGAATCTTCACGTCCTCATAGAAAGGATCATCAGTAAATTCATTTTCATTAGCTAAATAATAAACTTCAAAACCCATATTTTTAGATACTTTATATTCAAAAATATCCTTACTATTAATTTTTATAATTCTATTAATTTGTCTAGAAACATCTCTAATATTTTTACAATGTCTATTACCATACAATTGATACTGTCTTTGTCTATTATTTTTTTCTTGATTAATTAGAGGATATATCTTATCTTTTACACATGAGAAAGTACTATACAAGTCGCTTCCAAAGTTTATACTCTCTAAGTCTTCAATGATTTCTATAACAAATGTACCATTGTTAAATATAGTTAAGGTTAAAAAAAATAAATTCAAAGTGTTCTCATGAGTAATTTCAATATGTGGAGTGAATATATATTTTTTATATTTGTATCCATGTATATTATTTTGATCAAACAATCCATCATTAATATTTGCATTAGTAGCAAATTTTTCTAAAAATTTTTCTAGTTTTTCGTGATATTCTTTTGTATGTCTTTTATATCTTCCAGGTAAAATCCAATAATCATAATTTACCGGGGGGTTGTCAGGAGATAAAATGCGTATAACTCCTTTTACATTCAATAGAATTTCCTCAATTTTTTCAAACCAAGGGTTCATGTTATTATCTTTTATATTTATAGCAGTAGCATATTGATATGTTACTTTATAGCCTTGTAATTTATTAATATCTTCTAGAATCTTTTCAATTTTATTGTCCATTATTTTAAATATCCTCATACAGCCTAGAATATAAAACGCTAATTTCTTCTTTCAACATTTTTTTCTCTTTTTCTAAAGAATTTACTTTTCTTTTTAAAGAGGAGATTAACGCATCTTTACCGTCATTTTTATTTTTATGAACAAATATTTCTCTGTTTTGTTCACGTAACTTCTCTATTTTCTTTCGAATTTTATTATTTTTATATAATGTAGCTTTCGAAACTTTTGAATGTTTAGAAACGATGTTAAAGTTAATTTCTTTATTTTTTTGAACTAAATCATTTATTGCTTTATCAACTTTTTTCTCGGTTTTAACTTTTCGTTCTGCATGCAACTGTTTTAATTGTTCTTGTCTATTAAATTTTTCCATCTTAACCTCTATACTTTTATTCTATTACTTCTCCCGAATATAATGTTTCCATCTTTTATATTACCTAGTATTTCTTCATATTTATTTAATATATTTATATGCTTTTCAACCATATCTTGTCTATTATTATTTTTAGCTAATTCTATAGATTTGACCGTTGATTTGATATGTAATTCATATTTTTCAACATCTAAATCAGAAAATCCAATAGCTAAATCCTTACATGGTTTCCCAGAATTACAAGTCAGGCATGGCGGAGCTTCCATGTATGGACAATCACCACTCAATCTAGCATGACAAGTGCCATAAGGATTGTCCATTGCGTTTAATTTATGTTCTTGCCATAAAGAATTCAATGCTTTTTCAGATAGTTCACTACTATGCTGTATATTTTTAATTTTACCGTCAACATCAAAACTAAAAGCTCCTTGATCAATAACTGATTCAAAAGCCTTTCTCTTTGTATCATCAAGTAACTTAGCATATCTTAGAGTCATTTCTGGTGAGGAGTGTGCTAATAATTCTTGTATCGTTAATATATCTGCTCCACCATTTAACAATTTTACTGCATAGGTATGTCTAAATTGATGAGTTTTGAAATGGAAGATTTCTCCTTGTTCATCAATAATATTTTTAGTCTTTGATAAATGATTTAAGTGTGCTCTGACCATATGTTGTGTAAAGGGCATTCCCTTTCTTTTTCCTTTATAAATAGCAAAAATATAATTATTAGGATTATTATCTTTTGTACTTTTACTTTTAGAATCGGCTATTAAAACTGCTATTATATCAGCTAATTTATTATCAATTGGTATTCTATGTCCTTTAACAAAAGTTTTAGCAATATCTGTGATTATTGAATACTTTCCATTAACTTTTGCAAGGCAATTATTTTGTAATGTCAATACATCAGAAATTCTTAATCCTGTTTTAAAAGCTATCCAAACTACAGGTATTAAATCTTTATGCAAATCATTTATATGCTCAAAAAGCTGTTCCAATACAAAATCTGGGATATAATCAATTTGGCTACTATTTTTCTTTTCGTGTTTAGGTAAGTCTTGAGGATAAATTAAAAATCGTATATCTTGGTACGGTGCTATAGCATAGTTTTGAGTTATAATATCGTTTAAGAACCTTCTAATTGTTTTTAATTCTTCTCTCACAAAATTCTTAGTACTTTGCAAATTTTTATTAGCTGCATATTCAAACAAAAATTCTATATATGCTTCGATATGACATCTATCTAGTTCATTTAAACTATTCCTTGTTTCTTTATTTTTAGATATATTTTGAAAAAACCTAGTTAAAACTCTTATATAAAACCTTGCTGTAGCAAATGCTATATCACCAGTTATCAAACGATTTTTTAAATATTTTTTTGCTAATTCTCGCATTTTAATTGACTCAATTTTTTCAAAGTTTAAATAATTGCCAGTTAGTGTTTTATTATAACTCAATCCATATTTTTCTAAATTTCTAATATCCCATTTATCTTTTTCCCATTCTTCTCGCTTATCAATGAACTTAATTAGATTAATGTACATATTCTTTAAAAAAGAAGCCAGTCCGCTTTTGTATTCATAATCACCAAAAACTATTGTTGATGATCTTCTTTTTATTGGTATATTATTTTCAGTCAGCCAATTAAACCAGTGCTTTTCTAATGTATTTATATCACAATCAAGTAAAGAATTTAAATTTGGATAAACTTCATTAAAGAACTTAGCAATCTTATTAAGCTTTACTGCTCCAGTATTAAATAAATTAGATAAGGACCAATCCTCTTTAACTATCAGTTTCAAAAAAAGGTATTTAAATTCTAAATTCAAATTTTTACTTTTAATCCTAAAGAAAACATTTTTTCTTTTGTCTCTATAGTTCTTGATACTATCTTGAAATTGCTTGAATTTGTTAAAAGCTGTAATGTGCCACTCATCATTTTTAAAAAAGTAATCATCATATATTTCAGTTATTAAAACCTCTCCTTTTATATTGATGGTTCTACTTTGTAATGTACATAATTCATTAATCATAGTACTGTTTGTAGGTAAATTAATTGGTATTGACATAGTCATTCCCCTTTATTAAAAACTTGAAATTGATGCTTTACTTTATTCCAATCTTCACGTATATCTTCTTCAGTGGGATGAACATATAAATTAATAGTCGTTTGTATATTACTATGACCAAGTCTTTCTTGAACTTGTTTTATATCCTTAGTTTCATTATAAAAAACAGTTGCATGTGTATGGCGAAATAAATGAGGATGAACATTTATAGATGTTTTATGTTTTAGCCTTTTAAATAATGAATATATATCACTATAATTCATAGCTTCTCCTACATTTCTCCCCTTTATTTTTACAAAAAGATAATCAGAACATATTGAAAGTTCGTCAATTATTTCGTAGACATAATCATCGTATAAATCAATTAACGATTGGGAAATAAATATTTTTCTTTCCCCAGTTTTCAAATAAGTACCATTATCATTAAATCTATTTTTCAAAACTATTTGATGGCCTTTTCTAAAGTCAAATTTAATATCATCAATACGTAATGATAATACCTCACCTATACGTAATCCGGTTTCATATAGTAATTGTATTAAGAATTTATCTCTAATATTATTAGCTTCCTCTAATAATTTCTTAACCTCCGCATTAGTTAACACTTCTATTTTTTTCTTTGGTTCTTTAACTTTCAAAATATTTTTCAACGTTCTATAGTCCTTATTTATGTGATGCATGAAACTTTTATATTTTTTAGAGTATTTACTTTCCATATGCATAAAATCATAGAAATTAACATCTAATTTTTTACTCCTATAGAGATAATCATAAAAATTAGATACTACAGTCATAGTCAGATTAATTGTCTTAGGACTAATGCTTTTTTCTTTTCGGTGATAAGAGAGGACATTCTCATATTCAAAAGGTGTTTTCATCCATCTTATAAAATCAACAAAGTTATCAAAACTAACTTCTTTATAGCATATCTTTTTACTTTCTAAGTAAACAAAAAAATTTTTTAGTGCATAGGCATAGGTTTTCTTGGTATTTAAACTTTTCTTAACACTATCCAGATACTTCAAATATCTTACTGCATCTACTATAGGTTCATTATTACCATCTAAAATCATAAAATTGGTACCATTCTTAGATTTTACTTCTACTATTTTCATAATAATCTCATTTCTAATTTTAATAGTATAAGTATACACTATTCAAATTCTTTTTACATCATACATATTAAACTTATTACACGTAATAAAAAAAGACTATTTAATATTTTTACTTTGTTCATTTTTTCTTAAAATATGATTCATTTTAAACAAAATAGTCTATATTCTTCAACATATATATAACCCTTTGCGACAATGCCAGAACAATATCAACGATTGAATGATTTTATTGAGGAACAGAATAAAATTGCTATGCCTTCATTATCAGATGATCAATTCGAAAATATTAATCGACAGCTCACTTATAAATTCACACAGCACCAATTGGCAATGATTAGTTATTGGAGAAATGGCTATATCCAATCAATTGCAGCGTATATACGTCGTATCGACTCGCTAAATCACTGTATCACAATTAGTAATGAGAATGGTTCACAAACGATGAAACTCGATTTTGAGGTTATTTGTAATGTAGAGTAAGTGTGCTGCATAATTGGTGACTCATATCACTGAAACATGAGTTTTATTTTAACTAGAGATAAATTAAAGCGCATAGATGAGGAAGTCCCATTTATGCGCTCTTCTAAATATTATTTACTTGTTGTAAAGCCTACGTAACTAATATCTACTTCTACAACTTTATTGTTATTAAGAACAAATGATGTTGCTAAACCATCTTTATTTGGTTTATAAACGTAAATACCGCTACCTTTAACATCATTGTTGCCTTTTACTTTTTTCAAATCTTTACCATAAGCTTTTTTAAGTTGACTGTACGTTAAATCGCCTTTAACTATAAATTGTAATTTATTCGCTTTTTTGCCATTGCTTGTTACGCCAGTAAATTTCTGATTATACTTTTCTTTTACAGTTGTGCTATTTGTTTTAGCAAGTTTGATACCATTAAATTTAATGTTATCGTGTTTGATTGCGTTAATAAAGTTCTTGTCTGTTAAGAATTTAGCGTCTTTATCAACGTAACCATTATAAGAGTAGTAATACCCTTTAGTTTGCGTTGCTGCATGGGCAGTATCTTGTACTGGTAATACAGCGCTGCTCACTCCTAAAAGTGTTCCAAATGCTAATGTTGTTGAGGCAATAGTTTTAACTACTTTATTCATGTTAGTCCTTCTTTCTATATTAGAATTACACTTCATTTATATTATCGCACAATATATACAAACATTCACTGTACTTAAGACCTATTTATCAAAAATTTTAGTAAACAAAATTTAATATTATAAAATTGTGTAAATACTATCTATTTTATGAAGTTTTATTATAATAAGATAAAGAAATGAATTAAGGACGGAGGATACACCTTGAAAAAAGTATTGGCAGGTATCGTCATTTTATTACTTGTTGTTGCTTTAGGTTTTTCAATATTCTTTGCAGCAACTGGTACTAAACATTCAAATTCGAGTGATGATCATAAAACTGAGAAGCATGATAAAAAAGAGAAGAAAGATAAAACGAAAGAAGAACAAACTGATGAGCAATCTACTACATCTGATAATGGAGAAAATGCACAATCAGAATCAGCGTCAAACAACACTGTAAACACGCAACAAAGTTATTCTACACAACAAAATAACTCGACAACTCAAACACAACAATCTAAAACAAAAGAAAACAGTTCAAGACAAAATAGTTCAGAAAGTGCTACTTCAGAAAAGAATACTAAAGAAACACAAACACAACAACCAAGTACACAACAACCTTCTACGAAACAGCCATCAACAACACAACCTAGCACCCAGAATAAAACGACAACTAACAGTAGTTCAACACAAAGTTCAAGTAGTTCTGGTAGTTCGAGTAATTCTAAAGATAAAAATTAAGCATAGTAACAATAAATATATAGCATATAAAAAAGCATTCTAACCCATTCATAAGGCTAGAATGCTTTTTATTGTACATGTATCGTTTTCGTAATTACTCCGTCACATTACTTTCATCCACGCGTTTAGAAATTTTACGCATAATTGGATCAAGAACTGGTTTGACTAAGATGCCTAAAATAAAGAATCCTAGTCCAAATAGTATTAAGATAATCATTTTCGTAATTAAAATTTCTGGTACAATGCCACCTACCGTTTCACGTAAGGAATCTATCACATACGTGAATGGTAAATATGGTGAAATCGTTTGGAAGAACTTAGGTGCAGTTACAACTGGGAATGTTCCTCCACCACCAGCGATTTGTAATACTAGTAAAATGATTGCAATAGCTTTACCTGGATTTCCAAGTAATGACACGCATGTGTACACAATCGTATTAAAGACAATAGCACCACACAGTGCGACTAAGATAAATAAGGTCGGCGATTCAACCTGCGCTTTCAAAATAACCAAATCACCAATCGTTACAATCAACGTTTGAATGATACCCATCATTATAAAGAAAGCACCTTTACCTAAATAAATTTGACGTTTCGTCAACTCATCTTTCAAGGCTTCATGTTTATTATCTACAGACAATAAACTTACTAGTAATAATGCCCCTACCCATATAGATAAAGAGGTATAGAATGGTGTCATACCTGAACCATAATCTTTAACTGGAAAGACATCTACTTGTTTCTTATGAATAGGATTCGCAATCACGTCGGCTTGTTTCTTCAAGTCATTCTTCAACGCATCAATCACTTTATCTACCGCATCATCTTCGTCTAATTTTTTAAATATTTTATTCGCTTTGTTTAAATCTTTTTCAATATCTGGCAAACGATTTTCAGAGAAATTAGCTAAGTTTGCTAACGCTTCTTTCGCACGTGGTTGATTTTGATTTAATAAATCAACGGCATTGTCATACTTATTGAACAATGACGGCAAGTTCGTATTTACTGTTGCTGTCGCATTCGCAAGTTGTTGCTCTAAATCTGGCAAATCATTACGAACAAAGTCAGCTGCATTCGCTACGTCTTTTTTCACTGTAGGGAAATACTTCTGAGCAGTTTGCATCGCATTAATATAGGTTTGTTCTAAAGCAGGTAATTCGCTTTGAATGTTAGCTATACGATTCTGTCCATCTGTAACTATATCCTGACCAGCAATGATAACACGATTAATCGTATTTAATTTAGATTGAACGTCTGATAACGTATTCTGACCTTTGTTTAATTCTTGTGTAATTTGATTAGATACAACTAACAAACGATTGTTTAAGTCATTTTTAATGAAATCACGATAGTTACCTAACGCTTTATTTAAATCTGGTAACGAACGCAATACGTTAACTGCTTCTGCTTTACCTGAACTACCATTTTTCAGTGCATCAATGAGTTGATTCGTTGAACGTAATGAATCACTGATACGATTATTGGCACTCTCTACTTGTTTAATTTGAGACGATAAATCGACATGTTCTCTTTTTTCTAATTCTTTTAAAACGTCTATCAATTGTTGATTACTTTTCGAGCTATTTTCAAGACGTGTTTTTAAGTTACGTAACATGTCATTAAATTCCGTTGGTCGATTAGAACCAATAACACCATAAGATATATCTTTCAAGGCTTTAATGTCTGACTGTGTTGCTTTCGCTTGATTATCAGAATTACTTGAAAGTGTTAATAATGCTTCTGCAAGCGCACTATTCATAGACTTCACGTCATTGTTTGAGACGATTTGATTATCGTTTACCGTGTCCTGGCTACTATCTGTGCTCAACTTCTGAATTTGATATTGAGGAAGTCCCGATGTACTTTGTTGACGCAATGCACTATTGGCTTGGTTATTTACTTCTTGAGCACGCCCTGCCGCTTCTTGATAATCACCTACACGTTGCTGAGCAGATGTAAGATAACCTTGTGCATCATTTAAACGCGTATTCGCTAAATCAAGCCCCTCACTAGCAATATCCACGCCTCTATTAATCTTAGGAAATTGTGCCGGTATATCATTAGAAGCTACATCTAATAGTTTCTCAATGTTCGGCATATATTCATTAAGTGCTAAGATGAGTTTTGCCTTTTCGTTAAGTGACGGAATGGCCGCATTCACATCATTAAGCTTTTGTTGCGCATCTAAAATATCACCTTTGTAGTTACCTAACGCACGGAATTGATTTGCATATTTATCAAGATCATCCTGATGATCATTCAAATATTCAATTCGATCCGCAATTTTATTGATTTGTGGTAATGAGTCATGTGCTGCATAAACTGCATTTTTAATTTTATTAATTGTAGGTACTTCATCCTCGAGTTGAATACCCACTTTATTCGCTTCTTGTAGTAACGCTTTCGTGACGGTTTCATTGAACTGTTTATTCGCTTCGTCTACGATGACCGTTGACCCTGTATCGGTCATTTTCGGTGCGACGGCATTGATTTTTTGATTAACTTTATATTCGATATCGGCTTTTTGTGGTTTCTTTCTTAATGTGCCAGTAATTTGATGGGAGAATTCTTTAGGTATGTATATGCCAGCATAGTATTTACCCATTTTAATTTCATGGTCTGCCTTTTCCCGGCTAACAAATTGCCAATCAAATTTATCGTTTTTCTTAAGATTATCTTCTAATGTATTACCAACATTAATTTTCTTGCCACGAACTTTGTCACCCTTGTCCTCGTTTACAACGGCAACCTTGATATGACCTGTATGACTATAAGGATCCCACATAGCCCATAAGTTGAACCAAGCATAGAAAGACGGTAATATCGCAAGTCCTGCTAGTATAACCCAAACTGCTGGCGTCTTAGCAACTCGCTTCAAGTCCGTTATAAATAATTTTAGTGCGTTTTTCATTTTCACACTCCTAAAAATGAAATATTAAGATTTTATCTCAAAATGATATTAAGCATTGTTTTTTTCTTTATAGAGTTAGTATAATACTTTTATTAAGCAAAGTAATAATTAGTTGATACTTATCAACTAAAAATCATAATAAATATTATATCAAATTCTGATATATTCGCATACCACCATAGTTAATTTGATAGGAGGAAAAGAGCGTAATGTCGAAGCATAAATTCATGATTTACTTTTTAACAACAACGCTAGTATTGCCAACATTTACGACTAGCATTGCACATGCTGAAGACACAAACGAAGATGCTAAGGTGAAATCATCTAGCACACAAGAAGAACAGACTGAACATAATAAAGATGCAAATGACAATAATACTAATGAAGCATCTCAACCAGACGATACTCAGTCCGATAACACATCTTCTGAAGCACCTACTAAGGAAGATTCGAAGAACAAGATAAAACGAGAAAAGTCTAAGACATCAGAGGAGAAAGATGATGACAACACAAGCGTATCTCGCAGTCATCAAAAGCGTTATAAAGATACAAATAGCACTTACCGTACACCCCTTTCTCCAATCTTTGATGCAACACATTCTAGTGGTTTACCTGCTTCTAACTTTTTAAATCCTGATTTATATCAAAATGGATTTAGCCTAACTCATTTAATTGCATCATTATTTAATTTCGATAGTGATATTTCAGATTATGAGCAACCCACAAGCGCTAGTGAAACAGCTGATGACACGCACTTTACAAATGAGCAAGATAGTGATGCACAAGACCAAGTTCAAACAGAACATAGCGCTTCATCTTCTGACATAACGGATCGCGACAAAAATGACATAAAGCAAAGTAGTGAGCAAGCTAACCAATCAGATAAGACTTCACAACAAGATGAGACAGATACAAATCAACAATCAACTGCCAATCAAGATAAGGACGATGCAAGTGTTAGTAAAGCGTTAGATGCCATTGATGATTTCGTCTCAGATGAAACAGATGATGATAAAGATAACCAAGGAAGTAATAATACAGATGACACTGATCATCAATCAAATAATGACGACACAAGCACCGACTCAAACAATGATTCTAGTAAAACATCATCTTCTATTAGTAATAGTCTGTCTGAATCTGCCTTAGACACTGTGCTCGATAAATATAGTGAAGATGCTAAAAAGACGCATCAAGATTTCGAATCATCTAAAAAGGATAACGCATCAGACACATCTAAAGATGAAAAATCAAAAGAGAGCACTAATAAAGCAAGTAACCCTCAGTTGCCAACTAAGAAGGAGCTTGAACATAAAACTACACCTGCACAGTCATTTGAAGATGACTTTAAGCAAAATAATACGCGTTCAACTAGTCTGTTCCAAACATTACCTCAACTTAACGGTAGTGACGTAACGGATGGCGATATAACAGTTGTTGAAAATAAAGGTACGCGTGACTTTATTAAGTCTATCGCTAAAGATGCACATAAGATTGGTCAAGACAAAGATCTTTATGCCTCAGTTATGATTGCTCAAGCTATTCTTGAATCTAGTTCAGGAAACAGTACCTTAGCACAAGCACCTAATTATAATTTATTTGGTATTAAAGGTAGTTATAAAGGACAATCTGTAAACTTTAATACGCTAGAAGCTGGTAGTGACAACAGTATGTTTAGTATTAATGCTGGGTTCCGTAAATATCCAAGTACTAAAGCATCATTGGAAGATTATGCTGATTTAATTAAAAATGGTATCGACGGTAATCCAACAATTTATAAACCTACTTGGAAGCATGAAGCTATAGATTATCGTGACGCGACACAACATTTAAGCCGTACGTATGCTACAGACCCTAACTATGCTACTAAATTAAATAGCTTAATCAAGCACTATCACTTAACTGATTTTGATAAGAAAAAAATGCCAGATTTAGATCGCTATGCTAAACAAACATCTAGTGGAGAAGATGCTTCAGGTAGTGAGTTTAAATCATTTGAAATCACAGATTTATCTTCACCTTATCCTCAAGGTCAATGTACATGGTATGTATACGAACGTGTTCAACAATTTGGTAAGAAAGTAGGTAGCGACTGGGGAGATGCCCATAACTGGGATAACCGTGCAGAAAGTGATAACTATGATGTCAATCAAACACCGTCTACACATAGCGCAGTCGTCTTTGAAGCAGGACAAGCTGGTGCGCATGATATATATGGTCATGTTGCCTTTGTTGAAAAGGTAAATAAAGATGGTTCTATCGTCATCTCAGAATCTAATGTCAAAGGTTTAGGCATTGTGTCATATCGTACAATTGATGCTAGCACAGCTGAAGCCTTACACTATATTCAGCCTAAATAATGCTGATGTGAGTTAAATAAGATAACATATAAAAAGGTGGTGCACCCGATTTGGGTGAACCACCTTTTTAATTCATCTATTATGAATAAATTAATACTTGAGTGATAAGCATGCCACCACCGAAGATGAATACGAAGGCAACGACTGGCCATACGAATTTCAACCAGTGAGAGTACTTCATGTCTAACATTTGTAATGTTGCCATTATCAATCCTGTTGGTGCTAAGAATAACATTGCATATTGACCAAATTGATATGCTGTTACGATAACAAATCTAGGAATACCTACTGTATCAGCAAGTGGTGCAAAGATTGGCATTGCAAGCACTGCTAAACCAGAAGATGATGGAATAATGAAGCCTAGGAAGAAGAAGATAATCAACAATATTACAATGAAGATTGGTCCACTTACACCTTGTACAAGTGATGAACTGAAGTTCAAGATTGTATCTGAGATTAATCCATCATTCATAATCATATTGATACCACGTGCCAAACCAATGATTAGTGATACCCCTACCAAACTTGATGCACCTTCTACAAATGCATCGACGACCACTTTCTCGCCAAGTCCATCTTTACCTAATGCTACCATTAACATGATTACAATTGTAAATGCTAGGAACATTGAGGCCATGATTGGGAACCACCAACCTTGTGTCATAACGCCCCACACCATGATTGGGAATGGTAAGATGAATAAAATTAAAATGATTTTTTTGCGTAGTGTAAATGGTTTTTCTCCGCCATCATCGTTAATAACTGACCATTGATTTTCAAATTTAGTTTTATCTTCATATGTGTAAGATGCTTTAGGATCTTTTTTAATTTTTTTAGCGTACCAGTATAAATAACCTACTGTGAATATTGTTGCCACAATTAAGCCAACAATTCTCCAATATAAACCATCTACGAATGTTGTACCTGCTGCATTTGATGCGATAACAACTGAGAATGGGTTAACTGTTGAGAATGTACTACCTACAGAACTTGCTAGGAAGATTGCCCCAACACAGATAATTGAGTCATATCCCATGGCGATAAAGATAGGTACGAGTATTGGATAAAATGCTACCGCTTCTTCTTCAATACCACAAAGCGTACCACCTAGTACCATTAATACTGATACCATGAATACAAGTAAAAATTCATGACCTTTAGTTTTTTTAGTAAGTGCTAAAAGTCCTGATTCAAATGAACCACTCTTTTGTACAACACCAATGAGTCCACCTAATACTAAAATAAATACCATTACATCGACTGCTTCAATTGTACCGTTAACCATGCTTGATGTAATTTGATCTGGTCCAGCAGGTTTTTGTTCTAATCGTTCGTATGTTCCAGGAATTGAGATAGGTTTATTGATGGCACCTGATTTAAATTGGTCTACATCAATTTTTACACCTAATTTATCTAATTGTTCTTGTGTTCCAGGGACTGTTTTTGATTTATTATGAGCATCGACAATTTTAAATTCATGAGCACCGCCATCATAAGATAACTTAGAGTATGCACCAGCCGGTATCATCCACGTTGCCATAACAGCTATTACAGTTAAAATAAATAAAATTGTAAATGCGCCAGGCATCTTAAGCGAGAATCGTTTTTTCCGTCCTTTGCTAGTGCTATTAGTAACTTCGTTAGTGTGTGTCATGCTTTTCAACCCCTTCAAGTATTTTTTTATCTATGAAAATGCTATACACATTTAAAACGTATACTTTATGAAAATTTGTTAATTAAGCAACTTTGTGAAAAATTTCTCAATTTCTTTTTCCACTATTAGTGTATGTCTAATGCACTTTACAATCAATATGAATATTAAATAAAGTGTAAATATTTTTGAGTATTCCATAATTATTTCACATAACTTTACCAATAATTTCTCAAAATTCACTTGTTATTTTCAGGAAATTGTGCAAGCGCTTTCTTAACCGATGTTGAGCCTCTTTTCCAAAAAAATAAGCGTAGATAACATAAGTAAGTAATGATTACTCAGTTATCCACGCTTTAAGTTTGTATTTAATGTTTTGTGTTTTGTTGTTTACGACGACCTAACCCTATTAATATGCCTCCAGCAACCACTAATAACACTGTTACTGGTAGCCATGACTTTTTAACTACTTCTCCAGTATTTGGTAAAGATAGATTCCCCTCATCATCAAATAAGCCACTTAAAAATCCATCATCATTGCCTAATTGTCCCAATGATAATCCTTGTACAGGATTAGGAATATCTTCAATATTGTCTAACAGACTTCCTCCTGAATTAAGGCCATCTAATAGACCACTACCAGTTAGTCCATCTAATAAATGAGGCCCTTGATTAAGAAGATTAGAACTTGATGTACTACCATTAATGCGATCAAATAGTGAAGGTCTATTGGTAATAGGATCTAAGATATAACTCAAATTATTTTTTGCAGTGTCGAGTTTATTTTGCAACTGTAATAAATCACCAGCTGTACCGTTTAATGCATTTTTCACTAAATCTAACGCATCAGCTTTATCCGTTTGAGCTCTAGCAATAAGATCTGCCAACGCCTTCGCTTGTGTTTGATTTAACTTCGTAGCTAATAACGTTTCGATGGTTTGCTTATGGTCTGATGATTTATCAAGTATGTCTTTAAGAATATCATCAGCTGTTATTTTTTGATTTGCGTTAATTTTTTGCTTCACTTGATTTACTAATTCTGAGCTAGATAAGTTCTCTTTAGCAAGCTGTTTAGCTATTTGTGATGCCTCATTATTTCCTAAACGTGTTGAAAGCAATGTTTTGATTAAGGCCTCTTTATCAGGCGCTTGATCAAACATGGATGCCAAAATATCATCACTTGTTGTCGTTTTGAGGTTGTCGATATGTTTCATCATTTGATCTGTTATTTGCTTATCTGACTGACCGATAGTTTTAATCTGCTTGGCTATCTTTTGAGCTTCGTTCTTACTAAAGACACTTCCTAAGATTTGTTCGACTGTTGCTTGCTTATTTGAAGATTGTTCTAAGCGGCCGCTTATTTCATCTCGGTTCGCTTTAACATTTTGTCGAACAATTTTAATATCTTTTTCAACATTTTGCTTTTGCTCATTAGTCAAATTGTTGTTTTGCTTTACTTGTTGTTCTAACTGTCTCAATTGCTCAAGTTTATGGTCACTATAACGTTTCGATGTGTTATCTTGTTGATTTTCAACTTTTGTAATGGCTTGGTCAATTTTTTGATTAGCAGATAATTTGTCAGTTAATGCATCAACATGACCCTCTTTTGAATTAATCTTGTTTGACTTATGGCTGACATCATCTTTATCTATCTGTTTGATACCATTTAGAATACTTTTATCTGATGCAGTATTAGTATTATCTTTTGAATGCGATTTTGTTGAATTGTCATCTTGAATGGATGAGTCAGTTTGATCTCGAATATCTTCTACAGATGAATGTGCACTTTCTTTAGTTGATTCTATGTCATTTTTAACATTATCCATTTCATCCAATATTGAGGTATCATCATTTTTATCATTTATTTGATTCTTATTGTTTTGAGAAGATGCTGATTGTCCACTACTTATTTGGCTATTTTCATTATTATTTGTGGAATCTTGTTCCGACTTCATATCTCCATTTTGTTGATGGGTGTCAACCTTTTCAGATAAAGAATCTAAATCGGCTATTACTTTATCTAGTTCATCTAGCTTATTTTCTTCATTCGTTGATGATTGCTTAGCAGTTGAGAGTGAAGATTCATTTGAAGTGCTTGCTTTTTCACCAGTTTCTTTAGTCCTTTCCTCATTTGATATACGGTCTTCTTCCTGTGCATCCCTTAAAATTTGATCAATTTCAGACTGATTACGTGCATCTTCAATATCTTCTTTATAACTCTTAATATCAGTGGCTTGTAGGTACTTCAAACGGTCAATTTTTGCTTTCGCTTTATCTATCGCTTTATCAAGTTTATTTTGAACAGATGTCATTTCACTTGAAACGTTGTCAATGCGGTCATTTGATTGTGCAAATCCATCTTTGGTAAATCCATAACCCACTAATGTTCCACTCATTAACAACACTGAACATGACACTTTTAAATACGAATTAAATTTAGAATGTTGTCTAAGCTTCTTCACGCATGTCACCCTTTTTATTAATATTCCACTTCATTATATAACATTTAATTTAAAACTTATACTTCTGTTTTTTGAAAATTAATCAAAGGTTCCAAACATTGACCAGTCTTAGATTTTTATAATTTTATACGTTTAGTGTTGATTTTTTTAGTATCTGTAACCTTAACAGAGTATTGGTACGCATTAGTTAAATCTATAAGAGATAAGAATTTATTATGACCAGCACCTGTATCAATATCTAGTATATTTTTCTTTTTATATAATTCATCATTTTTTAACCCATAGCGATAATTTGGAATATGTCCATGTATCAAATATTTATTTTTAGGGATGTTTCTATTTAAATTATGGTTATAATGACCAGTAGTATATTCCTTAATCTGTTTATTTAAAGGCTTAGACGTATCTATACCAGCATGCGCAAATATGTAATTATCAATGACCTCGATTGTCGACAATTCTCTTAAAAATTTGTGCCAGCGTTTGATTTTTTTATCTTTACTTTCTAACCAACGCATCTCATGATTGCCAGCCAAGGCAAGTGCACCTCGACGTTTTAAGCGTTTCACTAATTTCAAAGTCCCAAATGAATCGGGTCCATTATTAACATAATCTCCCATTAAAACGAGTTGATCTTTTCTCACATTAAAATTAACTGCCTTTAAAAGAGTGACGAGTGCCTTCCGATGACCGTGAATATCAGAAACCACAAGTATCCTTTCTTTCATACTTCCTTCTCTCCTAACCTACGACTTATTGCATATTAATATAAAACCACTGTTTAACTAACTTTAAACAAATTATTAACGTGTCCTCAAAATTCTTTATTTATTATAGAAAATAGTATAAACAAAATATATATTTTGGGGAAATCAATTTATGAATACAAAGCAATTACTCATCTTTAAACATTTCGTTGAAGCACAAAACGAAAACGCCGTCGCTGAAAAACTTGGTATCACACAACCAACGGTAACTTTTCATTTGAAAAACTTAAGCAAAGAATGTGGATTACCTCTGTATTTCAAAAAAGGTAAACATTTCAACCTCACTGAAGCCGGTGAATTACTCTATCGGAATGCGAATAAAATGCTTAATTTAATAGAAGAAACAACAGATATGATGGAAGATTTCAAACAATCTAAACGAGGAACTTTAAGAATTGGTGCGAGTCATGCTCCGATCTATAGCATTTTATCATCAACATTTAAAAACTATATGCATGAACATCCGAATATAGATATTAACTTAACAGTAGATACTGCGCCAATTATTATCGAGAAAGTTAAAAACCGTAAGATTGATATTGCTGTCATAGCTGAAAAAGGGTTTAACGAGGGGGAACTACAAGTTAAACGTCTTCATGAGAATCCATTAGTGCTTGCTATGGACAAACGTCACCCACTTGCTCAAAAAGATCATCTTACTTTAGAAGATATTAGTAGTTACCGTTTTATCATTCATAATAGCGGAGCAACTCGAGACAGTATAGACGAATGGCGTAAAAAGAACTTTATCAACTTAGACGTTCACATGGAAACCAATAGTATTAGTAGTATCCTTACAACAATAAAAGATTCAAATTATTTAAGTTTAGTCAGTGAAAATGCTATAAGTCATCATTCAAGCATTATTAGTAAGACTTTGCCTAATGCCCCAACCACAAGTTACATCTCACTCATATACCGTAATGATAGACATCTCACTTCTATTATCCAAGATTTCATCACATTAATATATAACACTAAATAGTTCCTGCAAATTTGAGCAATCACGTTGATTAAATATTTATTAACATGATTGCTCTTTAATACTATCCGACCTTCTACAGTTGCTTTCTGTTTCTTTTCTCAAAA
Source organism: Staphylococcus sp. GDX7P312P (assembly GCF_008385775.1). NCBI lineage: Bacteria > Bacillati > Bacillota > Bacilli > Caryophanales > Staphylococcaceae > Staphylococcus > Staphylococcus sp. GDX7P312P. The sequence goes on from NZ_VUKI01000006.1 coordinate 47,902, forward strand.
TAATTCAAATACGTATAGTTTGAAAAGTCAGTTTATTATTACCTTTATAAAATATTAAGAATGTATAAATTTTGTTAATAAACATTCCAAAAAGTTATAACAATTTTACAATATATTAATAAATCGCTATAAAAAATACGCTTACATAATATAATAGATTTGAAAGAAAGATATACATATTAATCAATTTGCTATTTGTACTTTTTTGATTAGGAGGTACGGTTAATGCTCGTTCTTTCCATCATTTTATTACTTTTAGGTCTAATTTTAATCGGTATTAGTAGATTTGTTGCATACCAACGTGACATTGACCTCAGAGAAAAAATTTACATTCCTGGCGTAATTTTTGTCTTAATAGGCGCATTACTTCTCCTGTTTTATTTAATAAACTAACTACATCGCAAGTCTACATACCAAATTATTTTCAGGTATACCATCATCACGAGGTTACCTGTTTTCTTATATATCCCCTTAATACACGCTATTTTCACCAACAATTTTTCCAAAGTGTTGCATTTTCCAACGACGTAAAACTTTTAATGGTACCGAACATGGGTATAACTTGTTACATTATCAAATGTAACATTTTAAATATGCTTAATTTGAGGTATCGATTTAATGTAATTGCTCACAAAACATCAACACACTACCCATACTTTAAGCGATATAAATTAATGAAATAGGGGGAAATGTCTTGGCAAAGCTATTATACAAACTAGGAAAATTTATAGCTAAGAACAAATGGCTAAGTGTTATAGGATGGCTTGTTATACTAGGTGTCATTATCACGCCATTAATGATAAACTCACCGAAGTTTGACAGTGACATCACTATGAACGGCCTTAAGTCATTAGACACAAACGATAAAATCAGTAAAGAATTTCATCAGGACAGCGAGAAAGCCTCGATGAAAATAGTCTTCCATTCTAATAAGAATGATGGACTCAATAATAAAGATATGAAGAAAGATATTGAAGATGCTTTAGACAATATCAGACAAAATGATGATTATATCCAAAATATCTCTAATCCATATGACAGTGGTCAAGTTAATGATGAAGGCGATACTGCTATCGCTAACGTAAGTTATGTAGTTCCACAAACTGGATTAAAAGATTCTTCTAAACATATCATCGACAAAGAATTAAAAGATGTAACTGACAACCACAATGTGCAAATTGAAAAAACTCAAGGTGGCGCTATGAATGCTGAACCTGGTGGTACATCAGAAATTGTCGGTATCGTCGTAGCATTCGTAATCTTACTTATTACCTTTGGTTCACTTATCGCAGCTGGTATGCCAATTATTAGTGCAATCATCGGTTTAGGTTCAAGTGTTGGTATCATCGCATTATTAACGTATATCTTTGATATTCCAAACTTCACTCTTACACTAGCTGTAATGATAGGTTTAGCTGTTGGTATTGACTACTCACTCTTTATTCTATTTAGATTTAAGGAACTTAAGAAAAAAGGTGTCGATACTGTAGAAGCTATCGCAACAGCAGTGGGTACAGCAGGTAGTGCTGTAATATTCGCTGGTCTTACAGTTATGATTGCTGTTTGTGGTTTATCACTTGTAGGAATCGACTTCTTAGCGGTTATGGGATTCGCTTCAGCGATTAGTGTATTATTTGCAGTATTAGCAGCATTAACACTATTACCTGCCCTAATCAGTATCTTCCATAAAAGTATTAAAATTAAAGATAAACCATCTAAAAGTAAAGACCCTAAAGATCATCCTTGGGCAAAATTTATTGTTGGTAAGCCAGTTATCGCTGTTATTGTAAGTTTAATTATTTTAATTTTAGCTGCTATACCAGTCAGTGGCATGCGTTTAGGTATTCCAGATGATAGTTTAAAACCAACTGACTCATCAGAATACAAAGCATACAAATTAATCTCAGATAATTTTGGCGAAGGTTATAACGGACAAATTGTCATGTTAGTAAATACAAAAGATGGTGGAAGTAAAAGCACTATCGAACGTGACTTAAATAATATGCGTAGCGATTTAGAAGACATTGATAATGTTGATACAGTTTCAAAAGCACAACTAACTGACAACAACAATTACGCATTATTCACAATCATTCCTGAAAAAGGACCGAACTCACAGTCAACAGAAAATCTAGTATATGATTTACGTGATTATCATAGCCAAGCACAAGAAAAATATGACTATGGCACTGAAATTTCAGGACAAAGTGTTATTAACATCGATATGTCAGAAAAACTAAACAACGCTATTCCAGTATTTGCAGGCGTTATCGTTGTATTAGCATTCTTCTTATTAATGATTGTGTTCCGTTCAATCTTAGTTCCATTAAAAGCAGTACTAGGCTTTATCCTTTCATTAATGGCTACATTAGGTTTCACAACATTAGTCATTCAACATGGCTTTATGGGTAGCTTATTTGGTATTGAAAACACAGGACCATTACTTGCATTCCTTCCAGTAATCACCATTGGATTGTTATTCGGACTTGCCATCGACTACGAGCTCTTCTTAATGACACGTGTACACGAAGAATACAGTAAGACTGGCGACAATGATCATTCAATCCGTGTAGGTATCAAAGAAAGTGGACCTGTTATCGTAGCTGCTGCACTTATAATGTTCAGTGTATTCATCGCATTCGTCTTTCAAGATGACAGTGCAATTAAGTCAATGGGTATCGCACTAGGTTTCGGTGTGTTATTCGACGCATTCGTCGTACGTATGACTTTAATTCCAGCATTGACGAAACTCTTTGGTAAAGCTTCATGGTACCTTCCTAAATGGTTAGGTGCAGTATTGCCAAACGTTGACGTTGAAGGTAAAGCTTTAGAAGAAGATAATCATCACGACACATCTTCTGAAAAAGGTCATGTCAACGATAAAAATAATGAATACTCTAGACAAAACAAAGATAACTATGTTTATCAAAATGACAAACGTAACCACAATCGTAATTATAATGACGAAGATTATAACCGTTCTGTGCATTTAGATAATCATCATGACCAGCATAATCGCCAACATCACTATGATAATCAACGTGATGATATAGACTATGAATCACTTTATACTCAAGATGGCGACCATACTCATCATGATGAACGTAATTATAATGATCGACACTATCAAGACAATTACGATAAAAACGATGATTATCGTCATAACAATCATGTTCAACAAAATGATAACCATAATTATCATGATTCAAATTTCGATAAAACAACAAACTTATACAAAGAATTAACTGATAGCAATATTGATCAAGATGTATTATTCAAAGCATTAATGTTATACGCTCGTGAAAACAACAAAGGTGTTTACGATAGATATAACCGATCATCTCAACATCGTCATGATGACGAACTTAGAGACTAATATTAAAAAGGAGGAAACACGTTATGTTAAAACGACGTAGTTCGAAATTCTTAGGACTACTAGCCACACTTGCCTTAGCTATAGTGCTAAGTGCTTGTGGTAATAGTGGTAGCGGTAGTGGTTCATCAGACGATAGTCAAACATCACTTGGTAATAAAGAAATCGAAATACCTTATATCGCGAGTGATAATTCAACACCACGTTCACTAGTTATAGCAGAAGTATTGAAAAAAGCAGGTTATGATGTAACAACTACACCAGTAACAGCAAGTGGCCCATTATACGCTGCTGTATCAGAGAACTCTGATTCATTCCATGCATCAGGTATCTTCCCTACTACTGATAAAAGTTACTACGATAAGTTCAAAAGTAAATTAACAATTTATGATGATAAACATTTAATTGATAACGCAAAAGTAGGTTTAGCCGTACCTAAGTACGTGCAAGATGTCGACTCAATTAGTGACTTAAAAAACAGTGACTTCGGAAAATCTGTAGATTGGACAATTCAAGGCACAGACGCACGTAATGGCGTTATGCAAGAAACTAAAGATGAGCTTGATAGTGACAACTTGGATAAATATAGCTTGAAAGAAAGTTCTGACCAAGACCAATTCAAGAAAATTCAATCTGCTTTTAAACAACAAGAACCTATCGTCTTCACAGCAATGGAACCTAGCTGGTTCTCTAAAGAATTAGACGTTAAAATGTTGAAAGATCCAGACAACATTTATGGTAATAATAATCAACACATTGACTTAGTATTTAACAAAGACTTTAAAGAAGCGCATCCAGCTGCATACACAATTGCAACACGTATGGCAGATGATTGGAGTAAATCTGACGAAGACAAATTAGCTAAAAAAATCTTTGTTGATAACAAAAATCCAGAACAAGTAGCTAAAGACTATGTGGATGATAATGATAATAAAGTAGATGAATGGTTAGAAGGTATTGAGAATAACTAATTGCATAGTTAAGAAAGACAAATAAAGCATATGCCGTTTGGTGTAGCATATTTAAAACTTATAATGCAAATTTACAGTAGCAAACCGAGTTGAGAAGGCGCTTAACTCTTCTCAACCGTAGCTATTATTGCGTGGGAGTGAAACTAAACTCAGTTTCGCTCCCACTTATTTATATCGCTCTTATAGTATTAAACGTTTCAAATAACTCATTTACTCTTTTTTTATAAGCAAAATTAAACGTGGTATCAGTTGTTATGTTTGGAAAAATCAACTTTATTGTGATAAATTACTCTTATTACGTCAGGCTATCTGACTAGATTAAATATATAGGAGAATCAGATAATGCCGTCAGCAAATCAAAAACGTATGATTAAACATATTCATGAAACAGTGTTTATACTTTTACATGACTATCATTTTGATGAAATCACGGTTCAAAAAATATGTGATATTGCAGAAATCAACCGCAGTACGTTCTACAGATACTTCCAAGATAAATATGAATTACTCTACACTTTACCTGACTTTATTACACAACAAATTATAGCTAAAGGTGACACATCAGCAGACATTACAACCCCTGAATCATTTGAAGACTTTATTTATTACATTGGTAATAATAAAAAGATTTTCAAACATTTATTAGTTTCGTCTCGACAGGCGGATGTGTTTAGAAGTTTAACGAATGTGAGTCGCGAAATGATGTTAAATAACTCAACTCGTAAGCGTGACCCATTAGCGCAAAAGATTAGAGAAAGTAAACATCCTGAAATTGTAGCTGATTTTTACAGTAGTGGCGTAATAGAAGTACTACGACGTTGGGTAGAAAATGACTATAACTATACTGTTGAAGAAGTGTTTGAAACATTAAATAATGTGCTTGAAACGTCATTATATTGTTATGATAAATAAAAGCAATCTCACATAAATTAAGAGTGAGATTGCTTTTTTGTCATTTGCGTTTTTTAGCGTCTACTGTTTTATAAACCATAAAAATACTATTAGCTACGATTAATAGTGCCAGAATGACCATTGGCCAAGTACCTACATTACTAATATTAAATATAATAAGCACTATCATTAAAACAAGATTTAATGCATTTGAAATCATTAATGATTTATCCACTGAAATCACCTCTTATTATGTTATAACCTAATCTATTAAATTTAATTGTTTTTTTACTTCTTCGGCAACTAATTTAGGTGACTGTGGATTTTGTCCTGTAATTAATCGACCATCAACTTGTACATATGGCGTAAATGGTAGTCGTCGGAATGAATAATGCGCACCACGTTTTTTTATTTCATTCTGTAAATGAAACGGTACTAATGTGTCACGGTTGGCTAATACTTCTTCTACGTTAGAAAAGCCTGTGATGTCTTTATCTTTAATTAAATATTCTCCACTGCTATTCTTTGCGTTGAGTAGTGCTGCAATACCATGACACACTGCTGAAACGATGCCACCTTTATTGTATATCGTTTCGATAGCGTTTTGTACGGCACTATTTTCCGGGAAATCAAACATCACACCATGCCCGCCTGTGAAGTATATGACGTCATAGTCTTCTACAAGGGCTTCAGATATTGGTTGTGCATAGCGCAATTGATTCATAAAGTCATTATCTTTATAATATGCTTTTGTTACTTTGTCTAACATAAATGGAGATAAACTAACTGGATCTATTGGTGTATTCCCACCAGTCATGTTATAAATATCAATATTTACATCCTCATTTTTGAATTGATTGTAAAAGTGGACAAGTTCTCCTAACCACAGCCCAGTTGGTTTACTATTATCACCAAAATAATCTGCACTTGTGTTCACTATCATAATATTTTTCATAAATTTAACACCCACCCTTCTTAATTATTCATTTTAATAATAATCTTACCTTTAGCACGACCACTCGTTGAATAATCTAACGCAGCCTGAGTGTCTTTAAAATCAAACACTTTATCAATAATTGATTTGATCTTGCCTTCTTCGATTAATTGACTAATTTCTTTTAATTGAGTGCCACTTGGATGCATAAATAAAAAGTCATAATTGACGTTAAACTGTTGGGCACGTCGTCTTAATTTATAAGAAGCAACGCGTAATAACGCTTCTTTACCAATATTTAGATTTAAATCTCTAGCATTTTTATCTGTTGGAACACCAGACACTGATGCAATTGTGCCACCTGGTTTCAAGATTTCGAATGATTTTTCTAAGTTATCTCCACCTAATGTATCGAAGACACCATCATAATCATTAAGTTCTTGTGCGAAGTCTTGTTCTTTATAATTAATAAATTGATCTGCACCGAGTGACTCGATAAGTGCTTTACCACGATGACTTCCTGTAGTAGCAACATATAGTCCCATAGCTTTTGCTAATTGAATCGCAAATGAGCCGACACCACCTGATCCCGCCTGAATAAATACTTTATCATCACGCTGTAATTGCATGACTTCATTAAGGGCTTGGTATGATGTTAAACCGACTAATGGAATACTGGCTGCTTCTTCAAAAGATAAGTTTTTAGGCATCGGTGCTATTTCTGACGCATCAATTGAAATATAGTCTGCAAAAGTACCAATTTTAGTTTTACGTGGTCGACCATAGACTTTATCACCGACCTGATACGCTGTAACATTAGCACCCACTTCTGTGATAACACCTGAGAAATCGTTTCCTAGAATTAATGGAAATTCATATTTCAACAGTATTTTAAGTCCGCCATCTCTAATTTTAAAATCAATTGGATTAACGCTTGCCGCTTTAATTTGAACACGAACCTCGTTAGGATTCATGTTTGGTAAAGGCATACGTGTTTCTTGTACTGGGTAATCACCATATTGATGTACAACCATTGCGCGCATATCCGTTTTCATAGGCACTTCTCCTTTATCTCTATTTGAATTGTTATCCATTATAGTACGGTTGATAGTTGTTTACTAATAATCTGATTAAACAAAAAAGAGTGGAATAGAATTCATTCAGAATTCATTATTCCACTCTGTCTTGCATAGCTTGTAAAATCTATTTTGAGATTTTATATGTTAGATTCCTTCCCGCAAGGATAACTAAAATTTAGAAAAGATTGATATAAGCGACTTGATAGCTCAGGCAGTTACTATAACTTTGCAAAGCAGACTAATAATAGACGCGTTCGTTATCTTACTTCATTCTTCCTACGTGGCATGCATAATGCAATCATAATAGCGATAATACCAATCACAGCTATAATGTTAAATTTTACTGTGAAACTTGAAATCGTATTTAGGACAATGCTTAGAATAGGTGCAATCGCAGTACCTAAGAATAAAACAAATGTGTTTACTGATAAGAAGAACCCTTGGTTACCTCGAACAGTTAAGCCTACTTTAGAAATTGTTGATGGAATTGCGAAGGCGATACCACTTACAAACAGCACACTCCAAATAATTAGTAACACGATGTTTGTTGTTACAGACATTAAGATAAGTGCTACTGTGCTCACAACTAATGCACTTAAAATAAGATTTTTAACACCTATACGATCACTGATTCGTCCTGCAATTAGAGACAACAACATACCAATAATACCAAACAGTTTAGCATTAATCGCAGTTGTTTCATCCTCACCAATGGTATCTGAAGTGACGTAATGATTAAACACTGTATACATACTAATAAACATCGTCAACAATGTGAGCGACACCCCATAGCATAAGAGCACGGCTTTATTCGTTTTAAAATCACTAAAATTATTAAAGAATTTAAGTAATTGAATGTTGGGATTCTTCACTGGACTTTCAGGAATTTGTCTATGAATAACGAAAGCTAAGATGATATATAGCACCGTTAAAGTGAAATAAACCATATGCCAATTTGAAAAACCTACTATGATCTCACTTAAATTTTGACCAATAATCCCTGATAACATGAAACTCGTACTAATGAAACTAATCGCAGTCATACTTTTAACCGGTGAATAAGTTTCTGTCACGTATGTGATAGATATTGGTGAAAAGGCAGCAGCAAATATACCTTGTATCGCTCTTAAAACGACCAGTATCGCGAAAGAATGTACAAAACCTATAACCATACAAATCATTACAAGCCCACAAATTCCAAATAATATGGTGCGAATTCTCCCATATTTTTCTGAAATAGTCCCATAAAACAAACAACTTACTGAATATGTAACGGAAAATGCAACACCATTTAAAGTTGCAATTGATTGTGGAATTTTGAAGTCTTTAGCAAACTCTGCAGTTAATGGAATTGCCGTATATAAACTGCTCATTACTATAATTCCTGCAATAAAGAATATGGTTGTTATTTTGTTGTAATTCATTGTTTTTTGGATAGACATTTGCTTCTCCCTTCTTTCTATTTTCTACAACATTTCTATTATGACACTTTCACTTATTTTTCAAAAGACTACTTGAAATTGACAAAATACTTTTAAAGTTCTTTCATTTAAAAATCACATATTCGCTTTTTAAAATAAAAATCTCTAATTCGAAACATTTCTATTGACTAATCCTAAAATAAGGACTACAATTCTAGTATAAAATTTATACCAATGGAGGTGACGTGTTGAAAATAGAATTAGGATTGACTTCATTTGCAGATAATGGTGATATGGTTATGCCTGATGGTACACAAGCTGCTGTTTCAAATGCTCAGAGAATTCGCGATATTGTAGAAGAAATTGAACTAGCTGATCAATTAGGATTAGATATATATGGATTAGGTGAACATCATCGTCCTGATTATGCTGTATCAGATCCAGTGACCGTACTTGCTGCTGCAGCATCACGTACTGAGCATATTAAATTGTCATCTGCAGTAACTGTGTTATCATCAGATGACCCAGTACGTGTGTATCAACGATATGCGACATTAGACGCCGTATCTAATGGACGTGCTGAAATTATGATTGGACGAGGGTCATTCATCGAATCTTTCCCATTATTCGGTTATAATTTAAATGACTACGAAGACTTATTTAATGAAAAGTTGCAATTATTACTAAAAATCAACGAACATGAAGTTGTAAGTTGGGATGGTAAATTACGTCTAAGTTTCGACCCAACAGGTATTTATCCACGTGTCGAACATGGTAAGTTACCTATTTCCATTGCAACTGGTGGTACACCTGAATCATCATTAAGAGCAGGTGCCTTTGGGTTACCAATAACGTATGCGATTATTGGTGGTAATCCTAGACGATTTACACGCAATATTGAGATTTATAAATCTGTCGCAGAATCTTACGGTCATAATCCAGAGGAATTATCCGTATCGGTACACTCATGGGGGTACATCGCTGAAACAGACGAGGACGCTAGGAAAGAATTCTTCCCTTCTTTAAAAGCACACCATGATATTTTAGGTCGTGAACGTGGATGGCCTAGCTTTGACGAGAATATGTTTGAAAGAGAAGTAGGAAGTCAAGGCGCAATCTATCTGGGTAGTCCTGAGACGGTTGCCCAAAAAATTATTGAAACTGTTGAAACGTTAGGTCTTAACCGTTTTATGATTCATACACCTGTAGGTTCAATGCCTCACGAGTATGTAATGAAATCAATCCGTCTATTTGGCGAACGCGTTAAACCTATTGTTGATAAATACTTTGAAAATAAATAAAAAGGAGATTTTTAAATTATGATTTTACGTTATGCTGCAAACTTAAAACTTGCTAAAGAATTATATAGCTCTGCTAAACCAAAATTAAAAGGTGATCAAGGTATGATCGATACATTCCAAAATGTATTCGGTTTACCAGAAAGTTCAGTTAAATTAGCTGGTACTGTAGAAGCTGCTGCCGCTGCTTTTTATGCTGCTAGTTTCTTAAACAAAAACTTATCTCGTTTAGGTTCAATTGCTACTTTCGGTGTATTAGGCGTTGCTGCTTACAAACACTTTGAAGCTGGACATGGTAAAGAAGGCGCTCAACACGCTTTAGACTTATTAGGTTTAGCTGCATTAAGCTTTGCTGATACTTTCGATTGCGATAACAAATAATATCGTTAAACTTTATAATGTAAGAGTAGAGCCTGGGACATAAATAATATGATGATGCTATTTTGCAAATTCGCAGTAGCTGACTAAACTGAAAATGCGCTTAAATCAAGCTTTTTTCAGTTCTAGTCATCCTTGCGGGGGTGGGACGACGAATTTAAAAAGAATTCTGTCCCACTCCCTATTTTTTATTGTTCACTTTTTTAAAAATTCTGGGAAAGTTTGTGGTTTATCATGCACTAGTTGTTCAAAATCATTTGAATGTTGATCAAGTAACCCTCTTGCACCTGCTTCGTACATTGATGCAAGCAATGCACCAAACCCTTTAGGTTCATCATACATTTCTGAAAATTTTTCCAAAGAAACGGGACTATATTCAATCTTAGAACCTGCTGCTTCAGACAAGATTGCTGCTAATTCTGTCATAGAATAACTATAGCCAGATAGTAAGTATCTGTGCCCAAATTTATCTGGTTGTTGTAATAATGCTACGATACCTCTAGCAATATCATCTCTAGAAATATAATTAATACGACCATCACCCGCCGGATAAATGAGTTTCTGCATATCTGCAAGTTCTGGTAAATAAGGTTTTAATGGATCCATATACATCGCCATTCTGACATAAGTATATTTAAGACCACTGGATGCAAGTAAACGTTCAGCATAGCCAAAGTATGGACTCATGTGGAAAGGATTATTATGTTGATCTGCATAGTATCCAATAAACATAATGTGTACGACATGCGCTTTATGAGCTGCACTAACTAAATTCTCCACTTCAGGGAGTCGTTTAAATGACGGATGAATAATGCTCGGAATAAATATAACCGTATCAATACCTTTGAATGCACGAACCATACTTTCCTCATTAAAATAATCTAATTCTCTAACGCCTACTTTATCTTTCCAGTGTGATGGCATTTTATCTGGATTACGTATCCCAATATTAAAATCAGGCACCTGTTCTTTAATTGCATGTTCAGTGATATGTGACCCAAGATGCCCCGTTGCACCTGTCAGTATAATTGTCATTACTATCTCTTCTTTCTTTTATAATTAAATTATCTTCTATAGTACTGTATTGCCCAATTTTGTCTGGATATGCGTATTCATAATGACATTGTTTCGAACTAACCTACACAAAATAGTGATTATTGTAACAGCTCATATTTTTCAAAGATATTTTTTCAACATTTCAAGCGTAACATGACAGTATGAGATATCTTCTGGATGTTTATCGAGTCTGTCTTGATGTTCCTCAGAACTTGCAACGTAATTATTTAAAGGTAACACTTCTACGGCAATTCGCTCTTTATCAGGTCGTTTTGAGATGAAGTCGCGTGCTTCTTCAAGATGCTTCTGTTCATCACTATAAATACCTGTACGATATTTGGGTCCTTCATCAACGCCTTGTTTGTTAATACTATATGGATCTATAATCTCAAAAAGATAATTCATTAAGTCAGTAATTGATGTCTGCATAGGGTCGAATGACGTTTTGACACATTCTGCATAACCGTCATATTTGTCACTAAGTGTTTCAGATATTCCATTTGCACGTCCCGCTTCAGTCGATAAGACACCTGGTAATGTTTTTATAAACGCTTGAACACCCCATAAACATCCACCTGCAATGTACACAGTTTCCATCTCTAACAACTCATTTCAATTTATAATTAAAAAAATAGAAGGACTTTGTCATAGTTTCCTTCTATTCTATCAAATTATTTCCTAACTAATGCGATAATCCCAGCAACGAGGATTAAAATACCTGATAAATAACCAAAAAATCCTAATAAATATATATGAATTATTGCAGCAACAATAAGTATAATACCAATTAAGACACGTCTTTTATTAATTAAACAGCTTAATGTTAAAGTTATTGCTGATAAAATAATAGAGCTCGTTGCCACAATAGTCATTAATCCAACAAGTTCTGAACCATAACTTTTGTCATAGTTTGTTAGAATTAGCGCAATCAATCCACCAATAATTCCAAATATACTTCCTGTTATTCCAAGAATCATTTCAATAATTCTGTTAGTTGGCTTAGGTTCATTCATATAATTATGTTCCATTGTTGTCTCCTTCTCTACGCTGCGTCATCTTCAGAAGATGTATCTTCTGTATCTTCTGTTCCACTGTCTAATGATGGATCATCAGAACCAGGACCATTTGAATTGTCATCAGATTCAGATGCTTCATTTTCAGCTTCTTCTGCTTGTTGTTGTTCATATTCTTCTTGAGCCAATTGGTCTTCATAATCTTGCATTGCTTTTTCATATTCTTTTTCCGCTTTAGCATTTTCTTTCTCATACAATGCCTCTACACGAGCTTCTAATTGATCATACTCAATTTCTAACACATCTTTAGATACATGGTTCATCTTTTCACCATCAGTGAGTGAATTATATTCATCTACTAAAGCATTATACATATAAGCAGGGTATGTCACGCCCACGTCCGCTTGATCAGAATCATCATTTTCTTTTTTACTAGAAGATGTTGTATCTGATTCGTCCTCAACATCTGTAGTTGAGCTAGCCGAAGTATCAATAGTGCCATTTGAATTCTTAATTTCTGATTTATTAATAATCCATTGTGCCCTAACTTTGTTGAAATTAGGTATGGTATCTAATTCTAAAGTATATTGATCACTATCCGGTACATCATAAGTAATGTAGCCTGATGCAGTGTTATGCTGATTTAATTGGTGGCTAAATCCTTCATGCATATCTTCACTACCATACCATTCTTCATAATTCTCGTTATTTACTTTCATACTGAAATCAGTATTATCCATTAAAACTTGATCATCGTTATTATTTCTAAACTTTATGTATACTCTCAAGGCTTTGCCATTTACAGGCGCACTATATTCATCATAGTTATCTACGAATTCTGCTTTAACTACTTTAATATCTACACCGTCAGCATCCACGACTTGACCTATTTTAAATTTTTTCATTTTGTCTGTAGCTTTAGCCTTGTTATTGGCTTCTTCACCTTCTGCTTTATCTTTGTTGTCACTGAAGGAACATCCTCCTAAAAATACTAAAAATATAATACTTATAAAAAATAATCTTTTCATATTAGCCTCCTCATCTTTTTTTGTAAATTGAAAAGATATTATTTACATATATTATTTTATATTTTAAAACTTAAAAAGCAATATATTTTTTATATTTGATTTAAATTTTTTAGTAACATTAATAATTAATTGATATCCCATCCTTTCAAACTCTTTTATATGAATTTAAGAAGATAATACGAATTATTCATAACTTTTTCAGAATTAGTTTTTAAACTGGAATTACAAAATCAGATAAAGGAGTGCATATGAATGACTGGTATCATATCATCTGTATTATTACTCATTTCAATGGGGAGTTTAGCAATAGCTTTTTTAACAGGAATATACGAAATACTTTCATGGTTAAGAGATAAAGATTATTCTCCTAAATTTAAAATTCCCGTATTGTTCTTTGGTTTATACGTGCTATTCTATATACCAACATTTATATTAATTAATTAATAAAACATGGAGGTGAAATATATGGAGGGGTTTCATATTTTATTAGTAGAAGACGATGAAACCATCGCTAAAAATTTAAAACAAATATTACAACAAAAAGGTGCACAGGTGACATTAGATAGAACTGGAGATAGCGTTTTTAACGTATTGAATGACGTTCATATCATTATTATGGATATTATGTTACCCAATAATGATGGTTTGTCTATCACTGATGAAATAAGAAGCATTTCTACTATACCTATTATTTATTTATCAGCAAGAGTTGATATCGATTCTAAAGTTAAAGGTTTGAATAATGGCGATGATTACCTTACCAAACCTTTCAATCCGAGAGAACTTATTTCTAGAATTAATAATCTTTTAACTATCCATTATGCTGATAAAGAGGCTCAATTTTATGAGTTTATAGTTAATGCTAAAGACAAGATAATCAAATCTAATGATGGAAACCAATTATCTTTAACTAAAACGGAACGTCGATTATTTTTCTATATGTATGAAAATAGAGATTTGATTTTAACTAAGGATCAAATTATTGATTACGTTTGGCAATTTGAATCCGCTTCTGAAAATACTTTGAACGCTTATGTAAAAAAATTAAGAACTAAGTTATTAGATTCTGGAACAATTATTGAGACTATTTATGGTATTGGTTATAGATTAAATGGGGGCTAATTTATGAGACTATTAAAAAAATACTATATGTTCATGGGATTGGGTTTATTATCGATACCTCTAGTTTTTTTAGCTATCAATAGCATGATACTACTATGTATTCTATTTATTGAAAAAGTCTTGGGTTATCCAATCGGTTTAAATTTTAAATCCAGTGGTCTTACAATAATTTTTTATATCTTTTTCTTCTTAATTCTAATTACTTTAGTTATTATTGCTTCACGCTATGTATATAAAATTGTGGATCGTTTACGTTTACTTAATGATAAATTATTAGACATTGCTAATAGTGATAAATTACCTAATAAATTAGACATACCTACTCATATAAATGACGAAATTGATGAAGTTGGCCAATCTATAAATATCTTAATAGACAGACTAAGATATAGAGAGTTAGAAATTATCGAAAACAAAAAGCAAGAACAAAATTACATTAATCAACTTGCCCATGATATTAATACGCCTCTAACTGCATTAAATTTAGAGTTATACCAACTCGGATTTCAATACCAAATTAATGATAATGATATAGAATTATCTTATGAAAAGATAAACTATATTTCTAATTTAATTAAGGCATTACCTAACAAAGATGATATTTCTAAATTTTATACGTTTAACCACCAAGTTGATATACAAGCATGTATAAACACAACAATTGATAAATGGCACTATCTATTAGATTCAAAGAACATACTAACCATTCTAAATGTTGAAGGTAACCGTATTTATTGGCTTGGTGACCAATTATGGTATGAGCGCTTATTCGATAACATTATTTCTAATGTTTATAAACATTCTAATTCATCTCGTATTACCATTTATCTAAATGAGAATTATATTACTATTCAGGATAATGGCATTGGCTTTAATGATATGTCTACTAAATCTAAAGGGTTAACTATTATTAAAGATATTTGCGAAAGATTCTCTTTAGAATTAAATATTAAATCTGATTCTAACGGTACTATAATCACTATTGAAAACAACAGAGAGCAACTATTTATATAAATCATTTATTTGTTAAAACTAGATATACTTTCTTAAAAATTGTTTTAAATTAAAACCACATAAAAAACGTAAGCGTTCACATTCTTACGTAAGTAGTTCTAATGATTAAAATCATAGAGCTGCTATAGAGACTGCCCCCAGGAACGCGAAGCAGCTTATGTGAGTAATCATCTATCTAAGAACGCCTTTACAAAACAAAAAAGCTTTTGAGATAAAAGTCGACTTTTTGTAAATCTTCTTTCATCTCAAAAGCTTTATTATTAATATTTAATGATTTAACGCAGTCATAATGACATTTCTAAACGTAGATTCATCAATACGATTATTCTGTTCTTGTTGTGCAATAACTCGCTCTTTAAATACACTTGGTTCCTTAGCAATTTCATTCAATATATCAATTAATTGCTGTGGTTCGTCTTGCTTTGTAATATTCTTTTTAGCAATAAATGAACGACGATGCGCAGTTTCATCATAAGCCAAAATTAATTGATTATGGAGCATTGCACGTTCAACAGCATTAACGATTTCTCCACCTTTATTGATATCTAAATAAACATCGCATGTTTGGAATAATTGATCAATCTTCGCTTGGGTGATTGTTGGATAAAGTTTAACGTTATCATATTTACCCAAGCCCATTAATTTAGCTGACATTTCGGTAATAGCACCAATGTGAAATTCATAATCTTCACACTGTCGTATGATTTCTTCTAAATTTGGAAGATCGTCAGAATTCGTTAAATTAAGTACTTGCTTGTTATAATTATTAGACTTCTGATAATCGTACAAGTAGCCCAATTGACTGATTAAAGGACGATACTGCGCCTCTACATTTGATGTAATAGATTCAAATTCTGCACTATCTGGGATAATTACTTTTGAATTCAGCGTCTCTTTATCTAACAATAACTTCATATTTCCCGGGACATTACCATGACTTTGTTCTTGCCAGAATAACACTGCATTCGACATATGATTCGATTGAAATAACACGAAGAATGGTGTTGCCAATGAATTGATGAAGACAGTTGAAGTATCAACATCTATTTGGTCTAAATAGAAGCTAATGAAGTCTTGTTTTGATGCAAAGAAATGTGATTGACCTTGCCAATCTAATATAATATCTTTTGTGACAAAGTTTTCATATAATACTTCTTTCCCTTGACAATCAACATAAGTCTTCAAGATGGGCTTTTTATTTAAATCATATACCGTTTCCGCAAATTTAAATCCATCTTTGTTATAAAAATCGACCGAACGCAAACGGTCCTTTATATCAAACCACTCAACAAAACTCACAATTCGATTTTTAAAATGCTCGCGATAAAATATTCGCCCTCTTACATTGCCATTATCTATAATTTCTGCATGATTATGATTACCTTTAATTTCCCATAATGGCGGCACTTGAACTTCATTAAAAAATGCTGGTTTATCGTCATCATTTCGTTTATAATTTGAAAAAAATTGATACGGCGTCATGACGTTATCGGGTAAAAAACCGTCATCATCCATTACAATGGTCTCATGTTTAAAACCTGCAAATTGAAGTGATTGTTGAAGTTTTTGTGATGCTTCATCAAATATTTCAAATAAATTAATCATATAGCACCTCATCAATTAAATTTTGCCACTTTTGCGTAATATACTCAGTTTTAAACGGTTCTGCAATTTTATAAGATTTCTCATGCGAATGCTTAGGCCCATCATTAAAATACTGAACAATTTTTTCAGCCATATGATTTGTAATGACTTCAACATCTTGGTCATCTTTATCGATTGGTATGAGATATCCATTCTCACCGTGACTAATAAATGTTGGATTACCGTAATTCACATCGAATCCTATCATGCCTAGTCCAGAACCTACCGCTTCCATTAAGGTCAAACCGAACCCTTCACTTGTTGAAGCCGATACAAATAAAGCATAGTTCGCATAGATTTCATCTAACTTCTTATGACCTTTAAGTTGAATATAATCTTGTGCTTCATTTTCTTTAATGATTTCTTCAATTTTCGATCTTTCGTTACCATGACCATATATATCAAATGTTAATTGTGGCACTTTCTTTTTAGCTTTAATTACAGCTTTCGCTATCCAATCTACATGTTTTTCACTAGCTAACCTAGAAGCCGTAAGCATAGAATATCGCTTTCTTTCCCCAGTTGGATAACTTAATTGATGTAGACTACCTACCGGGATAGTTCTGACACGAGGTCGATGTGATGTATATTTTTGGAATTGCTCGGATAAAACTTGATTTTGTAAATCCGTCGCAGTGATATAAAAATCGATATATGGTGCTTGTGCAAATACATATTCGTAATAGTTATTCCACAAAATGTAGCTATCATTTGTAGCATTTTCGCTATAATGTTCCGCATGTACAACAATACCGACTTTACTTGACCCTTTATGTTCTAATATACTTTGACCAACTTCAGTCGATCTATCAATAATAACGATATCTTGTTCAGTCAGATGCAACTTTTTCATAAAATAAGCTACAAATTCCTGTTTACTATATAAGCGAGCATCATCAAATACATAGACACTCGATTCTTCGTCTATATATTCTTTATAGGCAATAGAGCCATCCTCATTGTAAAACTGTCTCTTATATAATTTGGCACGATTTTCATGTGGTGCATAATATTCTGAGAAAGTTCTTACATAGCTATAGTAATCTTTCCGAACTAACATACCGTTAACGACAAATTCTGCACGATCGACAATATTATCATCTTCATTCTTTAAATAACAGCTTACATAGGATTTATCATTCCCGATGTATAAGCGCATAGTTTTACCAGTAATCGTTTGAGCAGTGATAGGATTACCTAAATCCTTTTTCAAGTCATCAACCGTATACGTTGTTGGTGCGATAGGTATATCACTGAAATATTGATATAGCCATATCACTTCATCATCTTTAAACCCGATATTGTCAGTTAACGTTTGAATGTTCTCTGCGGAAATAAAGTCTAGAAAGATAAATTTAGCTGGTTGATTTACCTCTCTTAATAATTTGGCACGATAAGCTTGAGCATATTCTACACCACTGCTCGCCCACCCAATGCCAAAATTAATATTATATACTGTCATCTATGAACACCTCATTTTAAGGAAAATGTACTACTAAATCTTGATCTTTATCAAACGTTAGAATACTTAAACATAAATTACGAATCGTTGCCCGTTTAATATTTATCAGCATCATTTCATATGTTTCTAAAGCCACTTTATGATATTCGAATATTGCATTGCGTTGACCATTTTGTCGATTATTAACACTCGCTTTAAGTTGTTGAAGTTGATCAACTTGATTTATCCATTCTACATCTATTGCTTTCAATATTGCTTTTTGAAGAAATCGTAATTTAAAATAATCGTTATTTGCAATTTTCATATTCTCTTTTAATTGTTTGTTAAATTGTTGCACTAGATAATCAATGGTTTGTTCATGTGTTTGAATCTGTTGGCTAATAGCGTCATCTTTGAAACTAAAGCTCAACTGCTCATAAATATAATTGATGATGTCATCTTTATTATGAATATGCTTTGTTCTCAAATCATAGTCAAAGACATCACGCGCTAGTGAATCAAAGTCAAATGCACTGAAGTCTGACGTTTCAAGAATACGATTGCGTTCTTCATACACACGATCACGTTGAATGCCGATACTTTTTTCGAATTCATTAGCCATTTCACGCGCCATCATTGTGGTTTCTTCAGATACACGCTGTGCTTTAGAGACAATCCCTCTTACTCTTCTTCTGAAAAAAGGACTATCTTGTAGTTTGTCTGGATCAACGTCTTTTAGTTTTTTATTTTCAGCTAGTTTAGAGTTACTCCAACGTTTAACAATATAATCATCTAATGATACATAAATCTGTGAAACACCTGGGTCACCTTGACGACCTGAACGTCCACGCAATTGTCGGTCAACTCTGCTATTCTCCATATGTTCATTGATTATGACTGCAAGTCCTCCGAGCTCATAGACTCCAGAGCCAAGCTTAATGTCTGTACCACGACCAGCCATACTAGTTGAAACTGTAACAGCACCCAATTGTCCTGCCTCAGCAATCATTTGTGCTTCTTTAGCAACATTCTGCGCAATTAATAAATTATTAGGGATATTGTCTTTAAATAATTGGGTTGAAAAATATTCAGCCGCTTCTGCAGTTCTTGTTATTAAGAGTACTGGTTGTTTAGTGGCATGAATTTCTTTTACTTTCTCAAGTATCGCTTTATTCTTTTCATCTGATTTCGCATATACTCGATCTTCTTTATCATTACGTATAATCGGATGATTGGTTGGAATTTCAACTACTAACTTAGAATACAAATCAAAGAATTCCTTTTCTCCCAACTTACCGGTTCCGGTCATCCCTGAAAAACCATTAAATAATTTGAATAAATTTTGGAAGGTAATTGTCGCCATTACACTTAAATCTTGTGATAATTCAACACCTTCTTTAGCTTCAATCGCTTGATGCAAACCAGATTGTAGTTTGGTACCCGGCAACATTCGCCCTGTAATTCGATCTATAAGTACAACTTCGCCATTATAAATAAAATAATCTAAATTATCTTTGAACAGATACTTCGCGCGTAATGATAAGTTAATGACACGTACCAAATCAAAATATTGTGGTAGGTAAATATTATTCACTTTAAAATAATGATTGGCTACATCAATGCCTTCATCTGTAAGCCATACTTCTTTTTTATTCACATTTAATTTAAAGTGTTCATCTTCAACTAACGTTTCAACAAACATCTTAATAATATGGAATAAATTGGATTGCACGCGTGGAGCACCAGAAATAACCAGTGGTGTTTGCGCAGCATCCAATATAATTGAATCAACTTCATCAATAATCGCAAAGTTCAATTCAGGTAAATATTTAGCATTAATATGGTCTGCTAAATTATCAAATAAATAATCAAATCCTAAACGACCATTTGTTGTATAAATGATGTCATGGTTATATAGCATTTGCTTCTCATTATCGGCGTATTCATAATCTGGAATATCCACAAAGCCAAGTGACGCTGTTAATCCTAGCCATTCATATAAAGGTCGCATTTCTTGAAAATCACGATTCGCCAGATAATCATTCGTAGTAATTAGAAATGCGCTTTTTCCTGTAAGTGCGTTTAAATAAAGGGGCATTGTCGCTGTTAACGTCTTACCTTCCCCGGTTTGCATTTCTGCTATATTACCTTGATGCATCACAATGGCGCCCATCACTTGAACATCTTTCGGATACATACCTAGTACACGTTTCGATGCTTCACGAATCGTTGCATAAGCTTCCGGCAACAGTTTATTCAACGTCGTTTCACGTTTCTCTAAACGTTGTTTAAACTCAGCTGTTTTTGCTTGTAATGCTTCATCTGAATAGTCTCGCATTTGATCACTTAATCGGTTTACTGCCGTTAACTGCTTCTGTAATCTTTTCAAACGCATCGAATTAATCACATTACTAACTTGATTAGCCATTTTGATCACCTCGCGCATTAACACTTTCGCCATATATGACTCGATTTAATACATCTAAATTAACTTTACTTTCAACGATAGAGTGTGTTTCAGATTCATCTGTATCTAACTCTTGAATAATAATATTTTTGAAAAAAAGTTCCGACAAGCCAGCATTTATTAATTCAATTTTATAAGCATAAGCCTCTTCAGGAAATTTGAATTCTGCATCACTATTTTGAATGATTAAATTGGAGTGTTCCGTGTCATTTTTACGGTAAAATGTAATCTTAATATACACACTACCTCGAGGCTCGACATTGTAATTTAAAATCACTTTATAATGCTGTTTCTTTTTCAAAATAGGAAGCGATGGTGCGTATTTATGTTCACTAAAAGTTGTTAACATACGCCAATCATGTATAACAGTCCCTGATGGCATCAATGGATTGTTAAAGTAAGTTCCATCATCCTCAATGCGTAATTTCGTACCATACATAAAGGTTGTAGTATTTATATGACGCCATGTTAATGTATAACTATTTAATGCTGACATCGCTATCTCTCCCGAATTGATCTTTTAATATAATGTTATAAAAGTTAACGAACCAACTTGTTATTGTAGGTGAATCATCATTGTGTCGACCCGGTACACCACGACTCATAACATGTGAACCTTGTTGACTCAATACTGGTGATAAATTTTGAAATGCCGTAGCATCATAATCATCATTGTACATATATGCAATTGCAAATGTTGTATTTGTTAGATTACTGTTTTTTAATTTTTCCCAAAAACGTGTATCTAAATGTTGAACATCTGAAGTGGAAATACCACCTGTATTCGCCAACAACACATCATTAGCAGTGCCAAATTCATTTGGACGTAACAATTTCATATTATCTGCTATAGTCCCAATATTTAATAACGGTTTCCCTACTACAACCGCAGCTGGTTCTAATTGAGCTGCATAGTACAAGGCACCAAATGATCCCATAGATAACCCTGATAGTATAAGTTCATCATGCTTGAAACCTAAAAAGTCTAAGGCATTTTGAATCACATTGATAATCCCTTGTTCAAAAGTTTCGGATCCAAGATAAAATGAACCACCTTCAAGACGAGGGTCACCAATTAAGATAAACGGCGCATTCATCTTATTCATCATGAAATAGCCTTCAAATCCTTCAGCAGGACGATAACCACTAAAATACACATTGAGCGGAGGCTTCATATCACCTGGATTGAAATAATGTATAAACTCATCTCGTTTCTCATCAGTAAAACGCTGTCCACCCATAATAAATTGTCCCATTTCTAGTCGTGACCAACGTTTATGAATGGCACCAATACATAATTTACCCTTTCCTTTTGCCTTAAGAGAAACGCTGACATTCATTTGAGTCGTCCTTAATGGTAATTGAATAGGTTGATTTAAATCTTTATGCTCAAAACGTAATGTTGTATCTGGATATTCCGTTGATCCAAACGGAGATAATCTAAATGTGTACTCGATTTCGACATCTCCTTCAAGTGAATATTCCGGCCAAAGCTCGTTAACCTTATCTTTATCACTTACTAAACTTTGTGTCCACGTAACAATAGGTTTAAATGATGTACCGAAATCACCTTCTAACACGAGTGACTTGTTCCCCTCATATTTATACGTTCCTTGAAAATGTGGGTTAACAGTTGTCTTAATTGGTGATACTCTATCGCCATATTGCCCAGGAAATGTCACAGCTAACAATTGATGGTGTAGCTCTTCCTCAGTTTGATAATTAAGTTTCTTTACAAATTTGTGTTGGATTAATGGTTCAGCATCATAATTTGGAGACCACATTTGTGCATCGATGACCGTATTGTGAGGTGTAGCGACGACTCGTAATAAATCCATTAATTCAGGTGAGTAAGCACTTTGTACAAATACTAAATCAAAGTTACCAAATGCTTTTATAATGCTTTTTACCGCTTCAATATAACCACTATCAAACGTAAATAATGCATCATCTAAATAATCCCATTCAACACCTTTTTTACTGTCAAATAATGGTTCTAAATCTTTCCCACCTACTTGTAAGATTCTGAATTTACGTGCCATGAATTTCACCTTCAATCACACTATTTAATCTTTGGATTATCTTTTCTGAACTGAATTCATCACTTAATTTAATAGAATGCGCAAACGAATAATTCCAATTTTTCAGATTGTCTATAAAATAATTTAGCGCTGCACTTAATTGTTGGATATTATCGATAATTAAGCCATTTAACTTATCATCTACATAATCCGTCTCTCGCCTATTGATTTGTGGAACGCCTGCACTAATACTTGAAATTTGTAAATATAAATCAGGCTCTTGGTTTAAATCTACAATTACTCTTAATTGCGACATTTCCTTCATTAAATCTTCTTCGAAAGGCACATAAATCAACTTAACCTTTTCTACTTCATCTTCTTCAAGTTCCGTTTGTAAAATATCTTGAACTTCTGGAGAGAATTCTTCTTCCTCTACATTTAACGATGAATTTAATTGATCTATTTCATCTCTTAACCATTGCGGTATATCGTTCTCATTTAATCGCGTTAACAGATGGATTATGGTTTGTTCATGTTGAGAAACGTATTGACTCAATTGATTAATAACCGTTTTTAAGTCTTCTTCACTAAGTGAATCTATCCAAACACCAATATTCGTTTCATACAATTGACTACTTATATTAGGTAACATTTGTGCATCAAACGGCGTTACTCGCATAATTTTGAATGGCTGGTACGCAGGATTCTGAGTTATGAATTGATTTAATTTAGTCGCATTTGCTTGTGTATCAACTATACATTGATTCGCTTTTCCAATAGTTTCTAATAACGTCGCATCGATGTATGCATTTCTCTGTCTGAATAATGAGAAACACATATTCTCAGGTTTAAATGTATCTGTTAATACATAGTTGTGTCTTTTATCTGCAGCAATAATCACTTTATCGTCATCCGCTAATGTTGAAGTATTGTATTGTTGAATTTTTTCAAAAATAAGTTCATCCATATTTCTATATGACTTCTTCTGAAAAAGGTCATAGAAGTCTGGTTAGATTGTAATTTTTTCAGTCATAAAATCTTGAGTCATAATGAGCTGACCTTTAACATCTAAGTAATATCGTTTCATTGGTGATTGTCCATCATGATAAATTTCAATCGATGACACAAACCCTCTATCATCAAATATCAATTTACGGCTTAGTGTTTTGTGTTCATAATCCTCAATGCAAATTAAATAGCCTTCTTGACTAAAAATCATCTTAGAAAATTGATTATCTTTTTTAATGGCCATGACTTGAAATGGCGTATAAATAAATTCAGTGTCTTCTGGCCAAGATAATTCTCTATAATCAATTGCTACAGGTGTGCCATGCGTTGCGCCTTGTATCTCATCAAAAAGAGACCAATAATTCATTTCATAAAGCTCATGACGATGTAAAAATAATCGCAACAGGGGATTATAATTCAAGATAATTGTATTGAATGGTTCATTGTTTTTATGATGCATCGACATTAAACTTACCATGTCATCAAATTCTGTAGTTTTTCTTTTTATATAAAAGGGCACAACAGCGCTATCCCACCAATTGTTCGAATCATACCATGCAGGTATAAACTGTTTCATAACTATCTCCTACCAATATTTATTCAAGATTTGCTTGTAACGGTCAAAGTATAAGTAAGTGCGAATCGTCTCACCGATATTAATACTGATGTACACTAAGATAATCAGTTGCATTGAAAAGTAAATTTCTGTTGATAGATTAGGCACCAACAATGTTGAATATAATGGCACTGCCAGAATCAATGCCACCAATATGGCACCAGTCCAACATACTCTTCTAGCTTTACTATTTAAATACCTCTCTGTCTCACGACCCGGACGTATAGAATCAAAATAATTCCCATTCTTTAGAAATTCATCCGCCTTTTTCTTAGTATTAATCAAAAATCGTGACAACAAGTAACTTAGTACGATTTGTAACACAATATAAAACGTAATACCTATCGGGTTAGCAAAACTTAAAAATTCGAAATTCGCGTTTGACCCGAGCAATGTAGCTATTAAATTAATCATATTATTTAACAGTACGTATACTGATAAACTAATCATAATTGAAATACTTCCAGCCGGATTTAATTTCCATGCTAAATATGTCGGTGTCTTATTCGTAGAGTTATTCATGATGTCTTTGTAATTGAGTCGATATTCCGATAACTCAATAAATAATAGAATGAGTAATGCTATGACTAATGTCACAATTACTAATGTAAGTAATACGACACTTACACTTAACTTAAAAAAGTGTTGGTTATTAAATAATGATTTGATTAAACTTGTTAATACAATCGGCATTGGACCACAAATACCGTATGTAATATTTTGATCTGCTAACCAAACCAATAACATTGTCCCCGCAACAAGAATTAACATGAGTAAAACGATGTTTGAATCTTTAATAAAGTTATTATGAATATACGTATTGATTACAAAATAACTTTGAAATATTGCAAACACTATCGTTATAATTCTTTCCTTATAATGCTTTTCAGAACGTGTTTGTTTCGTTGCTTGATCCAAATTACGATAATTTAATAGCATAATGATAACTAATGATGTTAACCAAGGTCCAAGACCCAATGAGAATACATTTAATGTATGAAGATCCCCACCTACATTTGAAACTGCTAATTTGAAAAATGTATCTTTGTTATCATAAACACCTTCCGAACCCACTATTGAAATATTACTTCCAAAAATGTAAACAATTAATATGAAACAGGTAAATAAAATCCTCTTGTATAAAATCTTATATTCATGTTTCTTAATCATAATTTCACCTAAAATTTTAAAAATAAAGTTTTTTACATTATATCAAAGAGGCTAAAGATATTAATTAGTTTGGTTTATACATACATTATTCCAACCAATAATTATACTTTAGCCTCTTTTTTAAGGATAGACAACTAACTTATAGAAAAGTGATTATTTTACAAATCTATCTCCCACATGAAGTAGTTTATTGTTCTGATCCTTTATTCTTTTTATCTTTTTTATTTTTACGAGATTTACCAAATAATCCTAATCCGCTAACATTGCTGCAACAGCTGATACAAGTCCTGATGAATTAGAGTCACTATCTCCAGTATCAGGCAATTTATCTTTAGCATCATGATGAAGTGAATTGCTATGCACTTGTGAATCATTATTACTTTGAGATTCAGAAGTACTCATTGACGTACTGTTTGACGTTGATACTGAGTGACTTAGTGACGTGCTCACGCTTGTTGAATCTGTTCCACTCATACTTTCTGAAGTTGATGTTGAATCAAATTGTGAGTGAGAAGTACTCATAGAATTTGATTCACGTTCAGAATGTGATGTGCTGAATGAATGTGAAGCACTACTATCTGATGTGCTTGTACTGTTTGAATCACTAATACTTGTTGATGCTGAGTGACTATGTGACGTCGTATTAGAATCAGAATTACTGATTGAATGTGATCTGCTGTCTGAGCTTGAAGTACTATTTGAATCTGTTCCACTCATTGAGTGTGAAGCACTTCTACTTTCTGACGTACTTGCTGACGTAGATGTACTATCTGAAGTGCTTGTGCTTGTTGAGCTTGATTCGCTCATTGATGTCGATGTACTGATTGATGTCGATACGCTTGCACTTGTTGAATCACTCATGCTTGATGATGTTGACACACTAGTTGATGTGCTTGTTGAGTCACTCGCACTTGTTGATGCTGACTCACTATCTGACGTACTTGTGCTCGTTGAATCACTCACGCTTGTTGATGTTGATGCACTATCTGACGTGCTTTCACTTAATGAGTCTGAAAGACTCTCACTTTCCGATCCACTTAATGATGCGCTCATACTTGTTGAGTCACTCACGCTTGTTGATGCTGACTCACTATCTGACGTACTTGTGCTCGTTGAATCACTCACACTTGTTGATGTTAATGCACTATCTGACGTGCTTTCACTTAATGAGTCTGAAAGACTCGCGCTTTCTGAGCCACTTAATGACGCGCTTGTGCTTGTTGAATCACTCACACTTGTTGACGTTGACACACTATCTGATGTGCTTGTGCTTGTTGAAGCACTCGCACTTGTCGATGCTGAGTCACTCAATGATGTACTCGTACTTGTTGAGTCACTCACGCTTGTTGATACTGACTCACTATCTGATGTACTTGTGCTTGTTGAGTCACTCGCACTTGTTGATGCTGACTCACTATCTGATGTACTTGTGCTTGTTGAGTCACTCGCACTTGTTGATGCTGACTCACTATCTGACGTACTTGTGCTCGTTGAATCACTCACGCTTGTTGATGTTGATGCACTATCTGATGTACTTGTGCTTGTTGAGCCACTCACACTTGTTGATGTAGATGCGCTACCTGATGTGCTTGCGCTTGTTGAGCCACTCACACTTGTTGATGTAGATGCGCTACCTGATGTGCTTGCGCTTGTTGAATCACTCACGCTCGTTGATGTTGATGCACTTTGGCTACTTGACGTACTTGTTGATGCACTTTGGCTATTTGCTGTGCTTGTCGATGCACTTTGGCTATTTGACGTACTCGTTGATGCGCTTTGGCTATTCGCTGTGCTTGTTGATGCACTTTGGCTATTTGACGTACTCGTTGATGCGCTTTGGCTATTCGCTGTGCTTGTTGATGCACTTTGACTATTTGCTGTACTTGTTGATGTACTTTGACTATTCACCGTGCTCGTTGATGTACTTGTTGATGTACTTTGACTTTTAACCGTACTAGTAGATTTACTAGTTGATTGACTCGTTGAGGTACTTGGCTCTGTATTATTAATTGTAGTGTTGCCAAAATAGTTCACATAATTCGAATCCAAACTATAGCTAGCAGAAGGTGATAGATTAAATGATAAATCCCCACTAGCATTGTTTATAGGCACCGTAAATTCTGCAGTAACACCATTACCTTGAGTCGCGAAATTTTTACTTAGCGTTGCACCAGACCATGTATATCCATTTCCACTTTTTACAACAGTAGGATTAGTTGTCTTAACAGTTGTAAGGAAATTACCGTTCGAATCTGTGTATCCTTGTGTTATCTTAGTTATTGCACCATAACCGCTACCTAAAGTAATCATTGGCTTATTAGGGTTAGTAACATTTGTATCTGTTGTCACAGTTGGCTTTTCAACGTTAGCAGTAGATGGATTATCGTATGTGATTGTATATCTGAAAGTTACCGTTCCATCACCATTGTTCGTTACTGTTAGCTTATAATAAATTGGATAATTTGTACCGTTAGTAAATTTTGTAGATCCGACTCCTGTATATGTACTAGTTTGACTACTTGTTGCGGCTGCAGCAGCAAATGTAGTTACTGCAAGTCTACTAAATGTTCTTAACTTAGTCGGACTTGTTGATGTACTAGTTGATGTAGAGGTAAATAAAGTAGACCCTAAATCATTACTCGTATTTGTCTCAGTCGTATGCGTAGAAGCCGTGTTATTCGCATTTATATTATTTGATATAGATGTACTATTTACGTCATTACTAGATTTCGAATTGCTCTCATTTAAATTTGATGTTGATTTCTCAGAACTATTAGACGTAGTTTCTCCACTTTTCTCTGAAACTTCGCTAGTTTTTTCTGAGTTATTCTTTTCACTTGAACTAGAGTCATTACTCTTTTCATTAGAAGAACTAGTCTCGTCACTTTTATCATTATTCGAAGTACTTTTCGTGCTACTATCTGCTTGCTTTTCTGATGTAGATGTTTCTGATTTTGATGTTTCTGAAGTTGACGTTTCCGATTTAGCTACTTCATTTTCTGAAGTAGAAGTTGTACTCGTTGATGCATTAGAATTAGATGTCTCTTTGTTAGACGTACTCTCAGTTGAATTCTTATCACTTGTACTTTCCACAGAACTTTTACTTGTTGATTCAGTGGACTCAGAAGTTTCTGATTTAGTGATTTCTGTTGAATTTTGATTAGCTACTGTGGCACTTGTTGATGAAATTTCTGAAGTCATTGGTGTTTCAGAAGCTGCATATGCGTGTTGATCATTTAACATTGCAAATGTAAAGGCGCCTCCTATTAAACCTGTCGCCTTCATTGCTTGGTTTTTAAAATTTTTATCTTTAGCAGTATCTAAATTATTAATTTGTTCAACGTCTTTATTTAAAAATGGTAGACCTAACACTTTAAGTAATTGAACTTCTCTAATCCCAGCTTTAACCCATTGTTTACCAGATTTATAAAGTTTGACCCTAGCTTTTTCTTGACCAAAGGACCGTTTAAAATTTCTCTCTTTTCTCGACATAATACTCTCCTTTATTCTCACGCTTACTTCCCAATTGACTAATTGACCACAATTAATTTGAATTTACATCATTATAGTCCCCTTTACATGTAAATTGCAACAGAATTAGAAAAACTATATATATAATTTTTCTAGATTTGATTGTACAAAATTCAATAACATTCAATCATCTATTCAAAATTGATTTTAGCGTTAATCTTGCAATACGTATATGAAGCTTGATTTAATAAGATATAATGGCAAAATAACCTCAACCAATAAACATAACCACTTCAATGATTAGGGTTAAAATTCATCAAACTGCATGTAAATACATAGAATTAAACTATATAACAATTTTGTAATTTTCCTAATTTTATTCATCGTATTTAAAATAAGAATGTATTGAAGAATTATTATTGAATACAGAATATTTAAGTTGAAATGGAACTAGTTTCTTCCTATTAAAATATAGTTTTCTTATACTTTTAAAATTTAAATTTAAAAAATCAATCAAAAAGCTTTAAGAAGAAAGTATTATTTAATTATTGGAGTGAATGTCCAAAGGGGGAAGTATCTATTTAAAATGTGAGAATAAAAAATGTTAGAACACTCAAGAAATAAATTAAACATAAAATAGATATAAGGTTGAAACGTATTCGTCTCAACCTTATCCTTACACTTCTTTAACCATGTTATACCACTTTATACCAGCATGTTGTGAGGTTGACTCTCCCTCATTGTTGTAGCCATAACGTTCATACAATGACACTAAAGCTTCACGACAAGTGAGTGTCACACCGCATCTTGATTGTTGTTTCGCCAGTTTCTCAAATTGCTCTAACAGTTTGCCCGCAATCCCTTGTCCTTGATAATCTTTGTTAACGACTAAACCTAATACACTAAGGTAGCCACCACTGTTGGGGTTGGATTGAATCTCTTCAAATAAGTCGTCGGTTATATATCGTTGATCAATTACAGGTCCATTAATATATCCGATTATGCGTCCTTCCTTTTCAGCGATAATGAATGTGTCAGGTATTTTATTGATTCTCTGTTTCAAAGCTTCTGGCGTTGCCGCTTCATCTGGCGTAAAGCCTTCATTTTCAAGTTTAATAAGTGAGAACAAGTCTTCTTCTGTAACTTTGCGTAATTGCATTAAAGCACCCCTCTTAGTTTCAAAAAAGTTGATTATATAATAGCATACGTTTGCCTTAAATAAGTGTATGACAAAACTGTCATTCAGTTGATAGAAGATATTAAGGTTTAAATTAAATTATTATGCTAAGTTATAAATATACATATTTATGATATTTTTAATTATTAAATAATCATCTTTATGTATGAAGAATGCTTTTTACTAAGGAGTGAATAAATTGATTAAAAGACGTTTTAAATATGCTTTTGGAACAACATTGGTAACATCATCACTATTACTTATGTCACACGGCCATGCTTTTGCAGCAACAAATAACATTGACCAAGCGTTCAACCATGATAACAATGGTCAACCTATTACATCCCAAGATAGTAACAACAATGTAGATCCTGGATTTAACCATGATGTTGATGACAATAACGATACTGATCCTGGTTTCAACCATGATGTAATTAACAATAATGACGCTACTAAACACCAAGCTGAAGATAACGACATGGGATTCAATGGCTAT
>NZ_VUKI01000060.1:0-13086 GCF_008385775.1 Staphylococcus sp. GDX7P312P
AAGTGGGGTATGGTCTACAAAGCGAGTAGGAAGTATATTTTCTGCTGCTTCTTCTAACGCTTCACATTCCCATGTTTCGTTGTTA
The DNA here is from genome assembly GCF_008385775.1 of Staphylococcus sp. GDX7P312P. Taxonomy (NCBI): domain Bacteria; kingdom Bacillati; phylum Bacillota; class Bacilli; order Caryophanales; family Staphylococcaceae; genus Staphylococcus; species Staphylococcus sp. GDX7P312P. Next base: position 86 of record NZ_VUKI01000060.1, read on the forward strand.
GATAGTTGGAATAGACGAGTTATATATTGTTTGAGTTCTTGAGTGGTTGTTTTCATATCATTGCCTCCTAGATAGTGTGATAGTGATGTAGTTGATATACATCATTGGGATAATATATATTTGATTTGTCATTTATTACGAATCCCGGTGGGAATAAGAGAAAATTCCATATAAAAACCCGCTACAAACGTTGGTGTAACAAGGAAATCCCGGAATCCCACTCATTTTGACGAACAATCAACTCATTATTTATAAGTATTGATGATAGGATTGGGTCTCTGCTTCCTTATATATATTATTTATTTATAAAGAATAACGGGATTTTGGTATTGTGCTTGCACAATCCTTCTGCTTCTTCGAATCTGCAAATCCCATTCCTTTCCCGGTAAAAAATCATCGTGGGATGTTCTTTAGCAATTTCAATATAAGCTTCGTGTAGTAGTAGATAGATGATGTCAATTAGATATCTCATTAGATAAGTGTTATTGAAATTGATAAAGAGAATTCTAAAAATGGTTAGATAAAATAAGTGAAAGAAGATAGGAAAGATTATTGTCAAACAATAGTTCTATTAGCTAAATAGTAAGATATAGGGTTTGTGGCAAAAATAAAGACGAAGTGCTGAGAAGCACTTCGTCTAGATTATTATTATTGAAAAGTTGTTTAATAATTTCATTATTAAGTTTTAGTGTAACAAAGAATTGCTTTTTATGATTCTTATCTTTACGAATGTCAATACGGTCAATAACCGTTAGGTACAAAGCTTTGAGCTGTGATTTATCCATGGATTCTATATTTTGAAATATTCGTTGTAATAAAGCAGCGATTTGTTTAGTATCATAAAATGGTTTCTCTTGATTTTGTTGGTGCTTGAGTTGATTAATTTGGTTTGTGATATCATTCAGTTGTGTTTCATATTGATGAATGGTTGGTTTGAGTGCAGATGTTAAGTCTGGATTGTCTTCGATGGTTTGAATTAGATTTTTAAGTTTAGTGCTAATTTCATCAAATTGTTGTTGTTTATAAGCAATATCATGGTTAAGTGCAGCTACATCGACTTGATTCTCTTGATTGACATGTTCGACAACTTGTTTGAGAACTTTATCACTTTTGACAATTTCAAGTATTTGGTCCATAACATATTTTTCAATGACATCGGCTCTAACACTATTCGCAGAACATACCTTTGAGCCTTTATTTCGAAAATTACTACACGAATAGTAACGAATACGTTTTTTAGTGCCATCTTTAAGTGTGTTTGTGGTGTTACTCGCAGCCATAGGTGCAGAACATTGGGGACACGAAATTAATCCAGTTAAAATATTGGTTCCTTTACCATGGACTTGTGGTTTTTCACTTACTTGTTTCTTACGTGCTTGCACTTTATCCCATAATGATTGACTAATAATAGGCGTGTGTTTACCTTCAGCGATTACTGGCTTATCGTTTAATCCTTTACGTCGTTTATCATTCCAATCTTTGTATTTCGCGAATTGAATTTTACCAATATAGAATGGGTTTGAGAGAATATAAGTAACAGCTGAAATACTAAATGGATTACCTTTCTTAGTGACATAACCTTTATGATTGAGTGCATTGGCTATTTTACGATAACCATGACCTTTGGCATAAGATTCAAAGATATATTTAACGATGTTAGCTTCATGTTGATTAATCATTAATTCTTTTTTATTATCAGGTATGTTATTATATCCTAATGGAAGATTGCCTTGATAATAGCCCTCTAAAGCTCTTTGATGTTGCCCGGTGTAAATATTCTCTAAAATTGTATTTCTTTCAAATTCGGAAAAACTTGCAAGTATCTGAAGCATTAACTTGCCTGTTGAATTTTTGACTTCCATGCGTTCAGACAAGCTAAAAAATTCAACATTTTGGCGATGAAGTTCTTCGACGATTGTAAGTAAATCGGAAGTATTACGTGCCAAACGATTTGTTTTATAAACCATAACACAGTCTAATTTTCCATTTTTAGCATCATTTAACATGCGCTGTAATTCAGGACGGTTCATAGATTTTCCTGATATACCCCGATCTGCATATATATCAACAAGTTCATAGCCATTAAATTGGCAATATTGCTCTATTTGTGTAATTTGTCCCTCTATGCTATAACCCTCTACTTGTCTCTCTGTGGACACGCGAATGTACGCTCCGATTCTCTTCTTCTTCATTTCATTCATATTTTTTCATCCTTTCTGATTAAGCAATCGATGATTGCGTTTTTTGATTGACGATGTTTAAGGGCTCGTTTTTGAAATAGATACCCGTAAGTGTTTTATTTTTGGTAATATGAATTTCATCAATGTAAGGGTACAATATGTTTAATGTGAAACGTTGTTGCATGACATTTTGTAAAGCTTTTTGAATTTGATGCGTATGGATTGATGTTATAGGTTTTGACTGTTGTAGAAATGATTGCGTTTGTTCTCTGAATGTTTCTGCATCAATTTTGCCTTGGGCTAATTTTTCTATCAGTTGTTCTTGCGTGACTGTACTTTTAGCTTCTATGTCTTTTTGTTTTTTGAGTCGTTGTTGAATTGTATGGTTGATTTTTGAATACAGATGTTGATTTTGAAAGAAGTCTTTACATGTAGATAAGACACTCGCTTCTAATGCTTGTGCGTTGATGCCCTTGAATTCACAGACAAAACGAGGTGCATTCAAATTTTGAGGACAGACATAATAACGTAATGTATGGTGCTTTTTTCTAATGGTCATATTTGTAAGTGTTGAGCTACAACACGGACATTTGATTTTTTGTTTGAGTTGATTAGCTGAAGATGTCCGTTTGAGTTGCTTTTGTGAACGTATCGCTTGAGCTTGTTCATATATATTAGTCGAAACAATAGAAGAGAACATGTTGTCATATTGTCCGTATTGATTAATGACTCGACCACAATAATTAGAGTTCATGATAATATTACGTACTTGATAGGGTTTACGATTGATAAATTTCTCATTAGCTTCTAAGTATTGCGCAATTTTTTTATAGCCATATCCTTGAAGATAGTAACTGAATACAGCTTTTACGGTTGGTGCTTCTGACTTGTTTATTGTGAATGTCCCATTATGATAGTGATAGCCAAAGGGTGCATGGGTCGTGATGAGTTTACCTTGTTTCGCTTTTTCTTTGATTCCATTTTTTACTTGTTCGCCAATATTATCTGATTCGAGTTCGGCCAAGCTGATGAAAATATTGAGTTTGAGCCGATCGAATGCTTTATCCATGTCGAAGTAGCCATCATGAACGCTTAAGATATGAACATGATACTTTTGACACAATTTCATGAGTTTTAATGCATTTTTTAGGTTACGATGAAGTCGATTCAGACGATAGCAACATAATACGTTACATTGTCCTTGTTGAATCAGTTCAGTAACTTGTTGGTAACCATTTCGCTTATCAGTGCGTCCTGATTGCTTATCGCTATAAAAGGTAATGTGTTGAATACTGTGTTTTTCGGCTAGTGCTTTGATGGTCTGTTTCTGTGCTGCTAGAGATTGTTGTTTGAGTGTACTTTGACGTAAGTAACCAATTGCTTGTTTCATCTTATTTCCTCCTTCCAAAGTGATAATATATATTTATGAACGAATTTATAGATAAGCCCAACACCTGGCTGGTGTTGGGCGTTATTATTAGTCATCAGCGTGGTTAATTTCTTCAATCACTAAATCAGCGAGTAATGTGATTAATTCGTCCATATTATTCCTCCCAATTGACTTTGATAGTAGTAAAAGTGTTATACCAACATCGGAAATATTGTAATGAATTCGATATTTAGCTTTGAGCAGAGTCTGTCCAATTCAGAGTAATCTTCATAGGTGCCCCAAAAGACAATACGTTTAGGTTTGATGTTTTTAAGTTTAATGTCATTTATTAATTGGTTATCGTTGTCATAAGCTTTTGTAATTTTATAACCATTTGACTTACAGAAAGTTTTAATGTCATCAATAGGCGTGTTTTCTAAAAATTCAGATCTTTCATCTGTAATATTATGTGTTAATGCAATTACGTTCATAATTTTTTCCTCCGATTGATTTAATGAGCTACAACGCGTTTATAGCGTTGTAGCGGTATAACATTCAAATTTATAGTTCTAAATCGTCACTTGCTTCTTTTTCTCTGGCTTGATTAACAAAGTCATTAAGCAAATTTTTATTTGTATTATCAACGAATGGTGGTGGTATACTAGGTTCTGTTTTAGAACTCAAACCAAACATTGAAGCATAAGTCATATCTAGCTTAAGATGGTAAAAGACAATAGTCTTCTTATTGCCATTAGAATCTGGAACGCTACGTTTTGTTGTTTTACGGTTCCGATCTGAATGGATATAACCTTTGTCTCGTAAAGCATCAATTACAATATTTACATCTTGGTATTGATTCTCTTCTAACATATGTTTAAAAACATCTTTAAGTATCTTGACTTGAATGTGATCGTCTTTCAGCTCAATAAGGCCATAATTTTCAATCATTGTGGAGAGTTTTTCATTTTCCGCAAACTTACTACGATTGCGTGCCACGAACTGAACCACACTATCAATCGCTTTGGCCGCCAAATTGCGTTCACTTACGGAATCTACATGATAACTAACTAAGTACTCTCTAACTGCGACCAAATCGATAGGGGTTGCAATTACACGTTCTAATATTCTTGCTGATGTCGTTATTGTTGCATAGCGTTTGAACATTCGAATACCTACATTGTTTGTTTCACTGTTAAGCTGAGTTTTGAACCAATCGTGTTCTCTATGAAACCACTTGATTACTTCAGATTCACGATTTAGAAGATATTCAGCTACTAACGGCATTACGTGTCCATAGTTTTTTGATGTTCCTTTTTTAATGGCGTCCGCATTGTCAGCGCTTGTCGTAAAGGCTTCAGATATTTCGATGCATCTTGCTCTCAAACCATCATTTGCACTAGCATCTTTGAATATTGTGTGTTCTGCTGTACTAATCACACTAGATCCAAAGTGGTGAGGATTTTTTACATTTCCTTCTCGATTAGCACGTAGACGACCTTGCCCCTCTGCTAGGGAATAAAGTAGACCATTTGTATCTTTAAAGGTAGCTGCTGATAATTCGTCTAAAGCAATAGGAACACCAAAATTGTTACTTAAGTATCCTTCAATTGCATTACGGGTGCCGTTCCAACCTCTGAATAATGTTTGGTCACCTTTAGATGGATTACCTGCAATTGAGACTGCTAATGCCGCTGCAGTCGATTTGCCCGTACTAGAGTTCCCCATAAATGAAAATATCGTGCCAAAATATTCGACTTCATGCTTTGTTTTTAAGAACGCAGTCACTAATGAAGAAACACCAAATATCACAGCAAGCTCCAGTAACAAGTTTCCTTTTACTTCATCAAGATACATTTGCCACCAGCCTTCAAATGTACCTTTAGGTTGTAAGTCATACTTTGTTTCACAAATGATTTCATCAGCCTGAGACTGCTCGATGTCTTTTGAAAGATATGGTTCATCTAATGAAATGACAGTACCTTCATCAGTACTTAAGACACCTACACCTGTATACAATGTAGAAATGGGAAGTGATTGACGCATTAATTGTAGTGCATTACCTAGCGATTTAATGTACTTTTCATTGATGCTGAACCCAAACATAACCAGTCTAGGTAACTTTTGTGTCGTTAGAATATCTGACGTTTCAATACGTTCAATATTTTTGCCATCCGTGATAGTCAATTTCTCAACCCCTGTAGTAGGGTCGAGAAATTTGTTTTCTATGATGATTGGACTAGATAAACGAATTATCTTATCTTCGTCATTTTTGTTTTTTGCTCGAATAAGTTCATACCATGCAGTTGAATCTAACCAGTATGGATATTGCTTGAATATGTTGTTAGTCATTAGTTGTTACCGCCTTTCCAGTTACTTTTGTGACGCATTGGATTTGGTCCTGTTTTACGATACACTAAGTTCCCGTTGCTATTCTTACCAATAATGACAAATGGAACACTTGGCGTGTTCTTTACAAAGTATGCAAACCAGCGACCAACATCTTGTTGTACGTCAGTTGAACATGTAACGTTGGACGCCAAATTTAAATCGTTAAACGTAAAATCTTTACCAATTGCTAAATTAAAAGCAACACCACAAGCGCGTCTTTTTAACAAAAGAAAGCAATAACTTTTTTTGCTCATATAAAATTCCTCCTAATAATTAAAATCATCAAATTTGATGTAATTACATACTAATCCCTCACAAGTAGGCTTAGTTTCAAATTTTCCAGGGGAATTTTAGGACATTGATATAAAGGGATTTAAAAGAAAAAATACCTATCGAATACATGTATTCGATAGGCAATTAATTTATTAAAAATAAATATTTCTATGCTTTTTACTGTTTTTAAAACGTGATTCATAAAATTTACTAATAAGTTGAGTCATTAATGTATCACGAAAATCGTTAGGATTAGAGGTCAAACCATATCTATTATAAAATGTTCTTATGTCATAGTCAGCAAGTGTTGAAAGTAGTTCACTTTCAATAGTTGAAGTTAGCTTGCGATTCATTTGAATGGTTTCAGCAATTACCGATTTTAGATTTGAATTTCTAGCATAGCCATTAATTAAATTTTCTATATGTTGTGATTTTTGATTGTATTTTTCAATCCAACTTTTTAAGTCCTGTTTAAGATTACTTATTATATGTAAAGATACTAGTATGTCTTGCTCTGTTGCTTTTTGCATTATGGTACTTACAGTTTGAACTAGTTCGTCTAATAAATCTGAAATAGCAGTAAATAGGGTAAAATGAAATGTATCTTCAATAGTTGTCTTATAATAGAGTTCATTATAACTGATTAGATTTTCCTCCTCCATGAATTCATCAATTTTTTCTTTTGACTGTATAATGTCATCAACAGTTATTGTTTTTCTGCGCAAGCTTTCATTTGCAATACTGCGAATAAATTTAAAGTAAGGGTCATTTTTATCGTATAGATAAAGTGAAACACCAATAGCAGCTTGTCTGAATTGATCGATATTGTCAGATTGTTCTAAAGAATCATTTTTATGAGTTGACGGTTTAATACTATTTGCAATGTCAAAATATTGGGAGTCGCTTTTTCGTTGTTTAATTAAGTTTTTATTAATTAATTTTATAAAATAGTTTGACTTATTTTGACTTAATATGCCTTTTTCCAGATAGGAGTCCTGCTTTTCTTTATATACAATATATTTAGTTAAGAAATCACTTATTAAAATGTCATTATATGATTCTGCAGTTAAGTCTTGATGGTTCTTTATAATTTCATTTTTAAGTTTGTTGAATTCTGAAGATGAATTTAATTTATCTTTGTTTTTATTCATTTTAATTTGAATATCCCATTTTTTAAGATTTATCTCACTCATTATTTGTCTTCTTACATTTTCAGCAGTTTGTTTAGCAAATTCTGTTTCGTCAGAAATGGCAAGTAAGAATTCATCAAAGTATGATTCTATTGTTTTTAAATCTAAGAATAGAAGAACGGAAGAACCTTCTTCAATGATTTCTTGTGATATATCATCAATATCAATTTTACTTTGACTATCTATAAAAAATGATAATTTATCATTTTTGAAAATTTCCGATTGATATATGTTTGGGACATTGTCAGTAAAGATGCCGTTTGAATCTGATTTCACTGTATGTTGTTCAAATATTTGATCTGATTGATTTATAAAGTAGCTAATATAAACTGTCTCATTAGGTAATGATCTTCCTTTAATTAAGTTATTTTTATCAAATATGATGCTTTCTGGCACAAACTCATTGCTGATTTTATGTATAAAATAGTTAAATTTCTGAAACCATAATTCTATTTTCCATTTGTTTTTTATCATACTAATCATCCATTTCTATAAACTGTTAATAATTTTGAATGGTATAAATATTATAAGATAGCAAGTGTTGTTTTAATATGCTTAGTCTTTTTTGCAGTTTTTTTAAATCAGACTCTATGTCTTTTATAGCTTTCTCAATATCATTGATCATTGGTTTATTAGCTTTAAAAAAAGCAATTTCATGCTCATCTTTCTCGGATGGCTATTTAATCAGTTTCGAGTTATGTTATGAGTATATTCATCTCTATACTTTACGGTACGAATAGGACTGTTTTTATTAAGTATATTCCCTAATTTGTTAAAAGTTTCATTGTCAGAAGACTTTAATTTGGCTACTAGTTCTTTTTTAAAACCTAATTCTAATTTAACTTCATAAGAATGGGTTAATTCTCTTACTAATGTATACATTAAATCGTGTAAAGTATGTAAAAAATGAAGGGCTATGTTTGATAATAAAATACCCAAGTCATTATATTTTTATCTTATTAATAGTTTTCATGCTTATTAAGCCAGAATCAACAAAGTATATGTCAGGATTTTCTTTGGTGATTTCCATACTTACATTTTTGACGAATATGTATTATAACGGTAAAGCTGAAGAGCATAAAAGAATTTCAAACACCCTACTATTTTTGTTTGATAGCACTAAATATTCATAGGAATTAAGTGAGGACTTTGTAAAGAATAGCATACAGATAGATATCTTTAACTTTAGTAATGAGTCATCTTTAGTAACAAATGATAAAGCTAAAGCACATTATATAGGGAAAAACAAAAATTTTATATATTTAAAAAATGTTTGTGGGATAGCTAAGAATGTAATTGTTGAATAATGTCAAAATGTTATTTGAAATGTTTATAGAGAAAAAATACTGGAAATATCATGATCACTGGTTAGGATATTGTACAAATGAATTGATACAAATTGACCCACAAGAGAAATATTATAAATTTGGCATTCAGATCGTATCCAGTTATTTAGATCATATGCAACAAAGGGAAACGTCATTCCCAACATTTTTAGAAATGTTAATGGCAACTTATCACTTAGTAGAAAAAGCAAAAAAAGACAGTCTATGCTGAACTTATTGAAACTTATTTAGATGAAGAAAAATTCATTCCAGCTTTGCCTATCCACCTATCGCCTTTACCTACACACTTCATCTTTAAAATCTAAAATTTCCTTATGCTTATTCATTAACTATCCCTCCATACTCTTCTCATCGTTCTTTTAATTCACACACTCACTTTTCCCTCGTTACTCAGTCATGGCAGTTTGTAATTCTTGTTCAATTAAGTCGATATGTGTACTGATCAAATTCCGTTGTTCATTCAAGAATTCTAGGTGTGCGCGTAACACGCTTGGGACATCTATTTGGTTTTGATAAAGCATGTCTGTGTTTTTTCGGATTTTTTTTAATGGCATATTCAAATTGCTTAGGCACTGGATAAATTTAATCATTTCGATATCGTCGTCTGTGTATAAACGCTTGTTATTGCTATCTCTGTCGATGTGTTTCAAGATATTCTTTTTCTCGTAATAACGCAGTTTGCTTTTAGGTATATTGCAATAATCTGAGACATATTCAATGTAATATTGTTTCATGTAAGCATATCCTTTCTCTTAAACCAAGGTTTAACTGATATCGTATTCTATATAAACATGAATGAGGAGGAAAGACAATGAAAAAAGCTTTAATTGTTGTAACAAACATTGCGAAATACGATAATTTAGAAAGACCTACAGGTGCGTGGTTCTCAGAGGTTACGCACTTTGCGAAAGATTTCTATGACGCAGGTTATGATGTTGATTTTGTAAGTCCGAACGGTGGGTATGTTCCTCTTGATCCTATCAGTCTTAGCCCTGAAATGATGGGAGCCGAGGACTGGGAATACTACACGGATCATGATTATATGAATAAATTTGGACAAACATTATCTCCAAAAGAGGTTAATCCTAGCGACTATCAAGCCATTTACTTTGCAGGTGGACATGGTGCGATTTGGGATTTTAGAAATAACAAAGAACTTAACGACATTGCGTTAAGTATTTACAATAACCAAGGCGTTCTCTCTTCTGTATGTCATGGTGCGGCTGGTCTACTAGACATTAAAGAAAATGGCGATTACCTCGTTCGTGATAAAGACGTGACTGGTTTTACAAATAGTGAAGAACAAGCAAATGGTACAACTGAATACATGCCATATTTATTAGAAGACGAATTTATTAGTAACGGTGCACATTTTAAAAAAGAGGATGACTGGAGCAATTTCGCAGTCGTAGATGGTCGCATTGTGACTGGTCAAAATCCTCAATCAGGACATGCTGTTGCTGAACATGCTTTAAAAATCTTAGCTAATCAATAATTTCATAAAGGAGCGATACACATGAAATCATTAATTATTGGTGCTAATGGTGGCGTTGGTCAACATCTTGTAAGTAAACTGAAAGCACGAGATGTTGATTTTACTGCCGGTGTTAGAAAAGAAGAACAAGTTGAAGTTTTAAAAGCAGATGGTATTGATGCAACTTACATTGATGTTGCAAAACAATCTATTGATGAATTAATAGAATTATTTAAACCGTATGATCAAATCCTTTTTTCCGTCGGTTCTGGTGGGAGCACAGGTGACGATCAAACAATTATAGTAGATTTAGACGGTGCAGTGAAAGCAATTAAAGCAAGTGAACACGTCGGTCGTCAACACTTTGTTATGGTATCAACGTACGACTCACGTCGAGAAGCTTTTGATGCGTCAGGCGACTTGAAACCATATACCATTGCTAAACATTATGCGGATGACTACTTAAGACATGCAAATTTAAAATATACCATCGTGCATCCAGGCGCTTTAACAAACGAACATGAAACGCAACAATTCAATATGAGTACGCAATTTGAAAATGTACAAAATCCGTCTATTACAAGAGAAGATGTAGCAGAAGTGCTTGTTTCTGTATTAACTGATGAAGTATTACAAGGTCACGAATTCCAAATCATCAATGGTGATTTGTCATTATCAGACGCAACGACTAAATATCTGGAGGAATAATAAATGAATAATCAACAAGTTGTACTTGCAAAACGACCACAAAGTATCCCTCAAGACGATGTATTTAGATTTGAAACAATAGAAACTCGAGAACCACATGCAGGTGAGGTTCAAGTAGAATCCATTTATGTATCTGTAGATCCTTACATGAGAGGCAGAATGAATGATACAAAAAGTTATGTTCAACCTTTCCAAGTGAATGAGCCATTACAAGGTCATATTGTTGGAAAAGTCACACAATCGAACGATGAACGTCTATCTGTCGGCGATTATGTCACAGGCATATTACCATGGAAAAAGATAAATACAGTGAATGGAGACGATGTGACCCCTGTGCCATCAAAAGATGGACCATTACATTTATATTTGAGTGTTTTAGGCATGCCGGGAATGACAGCCTATACAGGGTTGCTTCAAATTGGTCAGCCACAATCTGGCGAGACGGTTGTCGTGTCAGCTGCATCAGGTGCAGTAGGCTCTGTCGTAGGACAAATTGCTAAGATTAAAGGCGCAAAAGTTGTCGGTATTGCTGGTGGTAAGCAGAAAACAACATATTTAACAGATGAATTAGGATTTGATGCGGCCATTGACTATAAACAAGATGATTTCGCACAGCAACTCGAAGCGGCTGTACCAGATGGTATTGATGTGTATTTTGAAAATGTTGGCGGCGCAATTTCTGATGAAGTGTTTAAATACTTAAATCGATTTGCACGCGTTCCGGTATGTGGTGCAATTTCAGCATATAATAATGAAAAAGACGATATTGGACCACGTATCCAAGGAACGTTGATTAAAAATCAAGCATTGATGCAAGGTTTTGTAGTAGCACAATTCGCTGATCATTTTAAAGAAGCAAGCGAACAACTCGCACAATGGGTGTCTGAAGGTAAAATTAAATTTGAAGTGACGATAGATGAAGGTTTTGACAATTTACCTTCTGCATTTAGAAAGTTATTCACAGGAGAGAATTTTGGTAAACAAGTTGTCAAAGTCGCTGAAGAATAGAGAAGACTATGAAAAATATCATCGTAAGATTCATATTTAGTTTACTGTTTTATAAAAGTGGTGTTTCACACTTTAAAAATAAAGATATGTTTTTAAAAATCGTGCCGTTCTATTTACCTTTCAAACACGCAATAGTTAAGTGTTCGGGCATATTAGAATTTATAATTGTTTTTTATGTACTCGGTGCTAAAAATAGATCACGCGTAAGAAAAGTAGTACAAGGATTCCTTTGGCTCGTATTTCCTGCAAATATTTACGCTGCACGTAAGAACATCTCTTATAAAGATGAAAGAGATAGAACAGATAGTGTTAAGCAGCATGTCATTCGTTTACCATTACAATTTGTCATGGTCGCACTTGCGAAACTATTATAAGACTTATCATAGCCACGCCTGGAACATTACTTTTGTTCCAGGCGATTTTTTAATATTTACACTTAAAATCGACGTATATCAAATGATTCTCTTGACAACGCTTATGTGCTCTTTGTTTAAATAAGCTCATATCAGACATTTACTTTTCAATTTTTCTATAGTGATAAGCTTCTAAATTAAGAAAAGCATAAGTTAATTTGCGTGTATGAGTATAAGAATAAATAAAATAATTATATTTTCATATAATTATTATGTGGCATTGTACCATTAATGTAATAATGTGGCCTGTAAGACAAATATGAGGAGGGTTCTATAAGGTGCTTCTTATTATTGAAATTGTTAAAAAAACAAAATGCAATGAACTGACAAATTAAAATCGCTTTAAGTCGTATTCTCAAAGAATCTATAAATCACTCGTATATACACAGCCCCTTACTATCAGTTAAAGTGTCACTTTTCGGTTCTAATATTTATTATTCATAAGATATGCAATATATGATACAATTCATTCAAATGTATATTTGAATGAGGTGCTCTATGGTTCAGACTATTATAACTGCGGCAATACTTTATATTGCAACTGCGGTAGATTTATTAGTGATTTTATTAATATTTTTTGCTAGAGCAAAGACTAGAAAAGAATATAGGGATATTTATATAGGTCAATATCTAGGATCGATGATCCTCATAT
>NZ_VUKI01000061.1:0-2918 GCF_008385775.1 Staphylococcus sp. GDX7P312P
TTCAACTTTGCAACAGAACCCTTTAGAGAACGATTAGATATTCCAAAATCTTATAGAATGTCTAATATTAGCCAATTTGTTTTAACTCCGATTATCAAGGAGCTCTCTCCAATATTTAATAACCTCAATATCAATAAAATAAAAGCGAAAAAAGGACGTAAAATTGAGTGGTTAGAGTTTACTTTTGACGCTGAGAAACGCATTCATAGTAAGCGACAACCCAAAATGGCGAATGTAGCCCAACCCAAACAATATATCAGTCGTGAGAAAACGCCAAAATGGCTACATGAACGAAATCAAAGTGATACAACTAGAGAATTGACTGAAGAAGAAAAAGCGCTATTCAAAGAACAACAACAAGCATTTAGACAACAATTAAAACTGGATTGGGAAGAATAGAAAAAAGGTTATAAAACGAAAGCGTTAATTGAAGAGTGTGTAATATCATGATATTATATAAGTAACAAATAGTAATGTTATTAACGCACCGAACCCCCAACCTACGGACATAGGTTGGGGGTTCTTTTGGTGTTGGCTTTGTCGCCTATTTTTTAGTACGTTGTTCTAGCCAAAATTTAAACAACGTAACACAGCACCCTACAAAAATAGGGGCTATTACATAAACAAATAGTAATGTCATTCAGCGCACCTCCTCTCTACGTCAAATTGACGTCTGAGAGATAGACGACTTCCCAATTATAACAAAATCCCTATGACCTGTATGCGTGCATACAATATGCAAGCATACTGTGTGCACGCATATTGTATGTAACATCTAAATACGATATACCAATTACAGGTAAACAAGTTTACTTGTTTACTAATAAACTTGTTTACTAGTCAACTAGTATCCGCATGAATAATGATTTGTGTAGTTTACACTTGTGTAAATTACACAAGTGTAAACTGAATAAAGATACAAACCGATCATCAATGAAAATGACTGAAAACGCATCAGATCAATGATGTATAAAACCTGCATAAACGATAATCATAAGCAAAAGGCTTAAACGTTGATATAACAACGTTTAAGCCTTTGTTTATAGTTAACATAATTAACCCTTATAGGTAGTGATTTTGTATAGATTATACATTACTTAGCATTTCACATTAATTTATTGACTTCTCCGAATTATAAACTAACATCCTTGATTAAAGAATTAAAATTATTAATTGCAGCTTGATAAGTTATTTCATCTTTTGTCTTAACATTTTCTAAGGGATTTTCAATGATTGAAATCATAGCTTTAGAAAATTCTTCAATGTTATTAGGTTCAATTAAATAACCGCTTTCTCCATTTACTATAATTTCTCTTGGTCCATATTTAATATCATATGCAATTACAGGACAACCTTCATTTATACTTTCCATAACGCTTAATGCAAACCCTTCAAACTTACTTGTTAAAAGAGAAGCTTTAGATTCTCTAAAAACTTGAAGTGGATCATTTGTAAAAGGGTGAATAGTAACTTCATTTTGTAAGTTATATTGTTTAATAAGGTTTTCTATTTTTGTACGTTCTTCTCCCTTAATACCACCATACAATACTAATTTAGTCGATCCTCCATTATCTATATAAAGTTTATAACTTTCGATTATATGAGAAATCTGCTTTTCTTCACTAAATCGTCCAACAAATACAAATTGATCTTTTATTTCATTAGTAGAATTGCTTGATGTTTTTATAAAATGTGGTATAACTACAAATTTTTCATCAGGTATATTTAAATCATTTTGTATATCTTCTTTTTGTTGGTTAGTCAGAACATAGTATTTAGCTATTTTATCTGAATTGTTAAGAGCATATTTATACGAACTCTTGATTGAATCTCCTTCTAAATGAGAACTATGAAAAACTAATATAGATTTTATGTTTTTTGTAGAATTTATTAGTGATTTATCTAATAATCTTGCATCGTTAAAAACAATATCTTGATCATTAAAATAAAAGTCAAAGAAGTATGTAAACATTTCTTTTTCATTACTAAAACTTTCAATTAATATATCATTATCGTAAATAAAAATTGAGTTTAACTTATTGTCATTTGTTTCTTCAAAATATTTTTTACAATACAGATTTTTTTCTAAGTCATAATAAAATTCCGCTAATTTTTTATTTAATTTTCTTGAATAATTAGTGATTTTATGTAAATATCCATATTCATTATATTCCCAGCGTTCAACTTTATGTTTTACTCCTGGCGTAAAGAAATCTTCAAATTTAACAACTTGTGAATTGGGGTAAAATTTTCTATATAAACAATATCTTTCTGTATCCTTGTCATAATATCTAACGCAATTTTTATCTAAATCTTCTTTTGCAATAAAATTTGATATTTTAAGTTCTTGTGGCTGTATATTTATATACGTATTTGAAGAATAATAAGAACCTGTAAGTAATTTAAAATTAGATAACCAGTCATAAATATTTATAACCGTTATATTTTCTTTCAATATCTCTTTGTTATAAAAATCTTTGTAAACAGTTGTATAATTTGGATTATAATTTGTTGTCAAGATTGTTTGATCAAAATCAAATTCGTCATTTAAAAAATCAATTCTTTTTAATAAAGATTTAGTTCGACCCCCATGGTCTGGTGGTAATGTTGAAGCTACTGTGTATATCATAATATTCTCTCCCAATAATATCTTTTCATACAATGTTGCTTGGTAATTAGCCTAGTTCAACTATAATTTAAACATTCTCTTATACTTTTATCAATTTCATTCTTTGATTAGCAACCACATTATTGGTTGCTGCACTAGGTCTGTTTTTGATTTTGAATTAGTTTTTAAATTATATGAGTGGCTAGCAATAGCTACTCATTTTTTGCGTATGCAAAAACATAAAGGGCTTGGGATATAATCCCAACAAGCAGGCGACGCTACCACGTTAGTGGCATGGCGAAAATCCGTA
>NZ_VUKI01000062.1:0-13345 GCF_008385775.1 Staphylococcus sp. GDX7P312P
ATTTATGTCCCAGGCTCTTATATAAAAACAAAAAGCCTACTACAATGATAGGCGATAAAAACTGACTCCTAGTATTTCATTTATTCAATGCTTAATACTGGGGTAGCTTATCAAATGTAGCAGGCTTATTTCATATACTAAAAGTGAATTTTAATGAACTAATGTATTTTACTAAAACTTTATCGCTATATAGTTTGCGAAATATTCACTTCAATACTTAAAATTGTAAATACTATTCTTCATCGAATAATGTTTGAGGTGCATCTTCTTCTTTTTCATCAACATCTCCATCGAAAATACCGAGTTTTTCTCGTAACTTACGATCGATTTCTTCTTTAACTTGAGGATTTTCTTTAAGGTATGTTTTTACATTTTCTTTACCTTGACCCATTCGATCACCATTATATGAGTACCATGCACCTGATTTATCTACGATGTCATTTTCAACACCAAGATCAATCAATTCACCTTCTTTAGAGATACCTTGACCATACATAATATCTACTTCAGCGACTCTAAAAGGTGGTGCAACTTTGTTTTTGACAACTTTAATTTTAGTTCTGTTACCAACAATTTCTTGCCCTTGTTTTAACTGCTCAGCACGACGAACTTCTAAACGAACAGAACTATAGAATTTTAATGCACGTCCACCAGGTGTAGTTTCTGGGTTACCAAACATTACACCAACTTTTTCACGAATTTGGTTAATGAAAATGGCTGTTGTATTTGATTTTGAAATTGCACCAGATAATTTACGTAACGCCTGTGACATTAAGCGAGCTTGAAGTCCTACATGCGTATCGCCCATTTCACCTTCAATTTCTGCTTTAGGTGTTAATGCGGCAACAGAGTCAACTACTACAATATCAACTGCACCACTTCGAACGAAGGCTTCAGCAATCTCTAAACCTTGTTCACCATGGTCTGGTTGTGATAGATATAAATTATCAATATCTACACCTAATGCTTCTGCATATACCGGATCAAGTGCGTGTTCAGCATCGATAAATGCAGCAACGCCACCGTTCTTTTGTACCTCTGCAATAGCATGTAAAGCTACTGTTGTTTTACCAGAACTTTCTGGTCCATAAATCTCTATAATTCTACCTTTAGGATAACCACCTACACCTAGTGCGTTATCTAATGTAACTGATCCACTTGAAACACTTGAAACACGGCGTCCTTTATTATCTCCTAGTTTCATAACGGCACCTTTACCGAATGATTTTTCCATATTTTTTATAACTGTATCTAAAGCTTTTTGACGATCATTATCCAAAGCGAAACCTCCTATTAACGAGTTAATCATCGTATTAATATCTTAATTAATACTATACATTCAATTGAAACTAATTACAAGCATTTTGCGAATATTTGTTCGCTTTTAACAATGCAAGCCAAGATAAAATCGAACAAACGTACTAAAAATATACTCTAGTTTTCAAAAATAATAACTATTTAAACCAATTTATTAACTTTATCATGGCATAATTTTGACTTCTGCTTTTTAAAATATTACGTTTTAGAGGCATTTTAAATGTCTCATATTTAAACACACTGTCATCATAGTATCCAAGATAAACTTGTTCTTGATCGTGTAATAACGCTATACCCCAATCAGTTTTATATAAATCTTTTACATATTGAGATACATATTTTAATTTATCTAGAATATCATCAAAATCAGAAACAAAGACTGATGAATCAGGTAGTTGTCCTTTCAATAAATGATTTAAATCTTGGTTTTTCAAACGTGTATATAGTGCACCATTTGTCACGCCATCATATATACTGAAACTTTTATTTATAATATTCATCAATGCCTGTTCAATAACGACATCATCCGAACCGTAATAATAGTCACCTATTCTTGCAAGAATCTTCTCTTTAGTAGGTTCAATTAACTTTTTGCATTCTTTTTCTGTATTGGCATTAGCAGTTAATCTAATATAAACTTCATGCGTACCAGCTAATGGAGCAATAGTTGGATTATCTTGACTATCAATTAAATCCATTAACTCTGTTTCAACTTTAGATTCTCCAATTCCAGCGAATCTTAATTGTTCTGAGTGTATAACTCTATCTTCATCCATTAAATAAGGTAATAACTCATTCTTTGCCATTGGTTGCATTTCACTTGGTGGGCCAGGTAATAAAATGACTTTCTTATCATCATATTCCACCAACATACCAGGTGCCATCCCATAATTGTTTTGTAATACTTTTGCACCTTCAATAACCAAAGCTTGTTGCTTATTATTAGGCGTCATTTCTTGTCCTTGTTCTTTAAAATAATTCTCAATATATTCTAATGCATTCGTATCTGTCACAAGATTTTTACCAAGCACCTTCGCAACAGTATGCTTTGTTAAGTCATCTTTTGTAGGTCCTAATCCCCCAGTAAATACAAGTGTATCAAAACGTTTTAATCCCTCTTTGATAACATACTCTAATCTTTGAGGATTATCGCCAATCACAGTATGTTCGACAACACTTTTACCAATACTATTAAATAATCTTGATAAATATTGTCCATTCGTGTTAGCAATTTGTCCTAATAATAACTCAGATCCAACAGCTATTATTGAAATATTCATGTCCATTTATCCCCCTAACGATAATTCTTGCACAACATCTATCATTATAATGCAAAGTATGACATTTATTCTAAAAATTGAACTAAAAAACCAAGAATAAATAGGAATAGAATTATCTATCTATCGCTATCATTCTTGGTTATATTTCACTAATTTAATGTTTGAAAACATCTCTACCTTTATAAAAGTATTCAATACCAGATAAAATCGTGAATAAAACACCTATATAAAGTAATACTTGTCCAATTTGGATGCCTATCCATGTTGCTAATAAATCACCTAATAAAATCCAAATAATTGCAACCATAGTCACAGCAGTTTTAATTTTACCTAATTGACCAGCAGCACTAACAAACCCTTGTTCAATCTGTAATAGACGTAATCCTGTAACAGCAAATTCACGTGCAATTATAATGATTGCTACTACTGAATTTGTAAGTCCTAATTGAACCATAACAATTAATGCACTGGAAACTAATAATTTGTCAGCTAGGGGATCTAAGAATTTACCCATATTAGTTACAAGTTGCCATTTTCTAGCTAAGTACCCATCTAGGAAATCACTTAAAGAAGCTATAATGAAAATGATAGCAGCAATAAGTTGTTCAATACGGATTTCAAATCCACCTAAAATAGATACATTGCCAAATCCAAAGTTTACTAGAGCAAATAATATGAAAACCGGAATTAATATTACTCTGAAAACCGTAATTTGATTTGGAATATTCATGTTAAAGCCTCATTTCTAAATTTATCTCTCATTTTATAATAGTAACACAGCTAAGACCCATAAGATAAAAGTTATTACAATAATGCAACCAATAATTATCATTAATTGTAAAGGTTCTTTATTCTTAGTACGATATGTAGGCGCGTCATCATTATGATATCTATATAAAAGTTCATTCAATTGATGTTGACTATCTGGTATTTCCTCTTGATGCGCTTGAATCAGTTGTTGTGAATCAATATTTACCACACTCGCATAACGTCGAATAAAACCCTCTGCGTAATCAACTTTAGCTAATTTATCAAACTGATTTTGTTCGATTAATTTCAACGTATCACGTTTAATTTGAGTGCGCTCTTCTAATTCTGCTAACGTCATTCCTAGCCTTTCACGTCTACCTTTTAATGTTTCACCAATTGTCTTCACTTCTAAAAGCCTCCACAACCACTATTCAAAAAATCCAAATCCTCCGCCAAACATGTCTTCTCCAAAGTCTAGCGTGTTTTTACTTTTAACTGTTTGTTGTTTCATTTGATCATATTCAATTTCTTGATTTTCATTTTCTCTTAATTCAATAATATAATCAAAATCATCCATGCTATAATTACCCGATTCCACAAATAAATCTGGATGTTCAACCACTTTGATTGATGGTAAGGTCATTACTTCACGCACTAATTCTTGATGCTTAGGGTTTGATTCTCTAGCAGTGACAGCGCCATCAATAATATAAACATGGTTAGAATCATATTCTCCTTTAATAAGAGAGCTTCGTACAGTTTGCTTAATCAATGTAGAACTAATAAATAGCCATCGCTTATGCGCACATACACTTCCTGCTACGATTGATTCCGTTTTTCCGACACGCGGCATACCTCTGATACCAATTAATTTATGACCTTCCTCTTTAAAAAGTTCAGCCAAAAAATCTACCAATAAACCTAAATCTTCACGTTCAAAACGAAAAGTTTTTTTATCATCGGCGTCTTGTTCAATATAACGTCCATGTCTAACAGCCAATCTATCACGTAATTCAGGTACTCTTAATTTAGTAATTTCTATCTCACTAAGCTCATTGATTATATGTTCAAAGCGATTAACTTTCTCAAGACTGTCCGTTTTAATTAATAAACCCCGTCGACCTTGATCAACCCCGTTAATCGTAACGATACTTATACCTAACATACCAAGTAAACTCGAAATATCACCCAGTAAACCTGCTCGGTTAACTGTGATTTCATATTCAAGATACCATTCTTTCTTTTCGGCTACTGTCATCAATATCCGCCCCTTGTTTTAAATGGTAACCTACCATCGGAATATTAAAATTAGTAATCATATTATAGCATTTAGAACTTGGTTCAAAAATCTTTTTTTACTGTGTAAGGGAAATTTACTATAGCTAATAGAGTAGTGACGTTAAATGCTATCACATCCCTAATTGTCATAACTTAAATATACCAAGCACCGTTTACTTTTTGAACAGTTCCAGTAATACTTTTCGCCAAAGGATTCCATAGATAAGCACACGTATGCGCAATTTCACAAGGATTAATCATTCTTTGCTGAGGCAATTCTGCTAATATAGCTTTCAATTCATCTGAATTAAAAACTTGTGACATATTTCCACTTACAAAACCAGGCGTGATAGCATTAACAGTGACATTAGTCATCGCTAATTCTTGACTTAGCGCTTTGACGAAACCGATTTGTGCACTTTTCATTGCCGAGTAAATTGTTTCCATACTCGCACCTATTTCACCCCAAATGGATGAAATAACAATAATTCGACCAAACTCACTTTGACGTATTAAGTCTATAAAATAACGACAACATCTAATTAACTGCTTAACATGAATGTTATAACTAAGATCAATATCTTTATCTGACATATCTTGCAATAAGCCATACAAAGCTGTACCACTACTGTATATCAAACAATCTAAATGTTTGATGTGAGCAAATGTAGTTTCCAAATCAATATTTTGCGTCAAATCAACTTGTATAAATTCGACTGCTTCGCCTTTGTACTTATCTTGTAATGCTTTTAAATCTGATTGAAAATATTGAATAATTACTTCATTACCTTCTTCTAATAAACGCTCTACAATTGCTGTTCCAATAGAGCCTGACCCACCAAGTACTAACGCTCTCATTAAGCTTTAGGCTCCAATCGACTATCAACCATATTATTGATATTTAAAAATTTAGATGCAGTTTCGTTAATACTATCTAATGTTATATTATCTATAATATCTAACATATCGAATACACTGACGCCCTCAAAGTATAATTTAGAATATTGATTTGCAATATATTCAGGAGAATTTAAACTTGAAATAAATTCTCCAATAAATTGTTTTTTCAACAATTCAAATGCTTCTTGATCATCAAGATTGCCACAATACTTGTTTAGTTCACTTAACAACACTTCTTTTAACTTATCTGGATATTGCGTTGCACTGGTGATAATTGAAAAACAATATGTAGGTTCGAGTACAAATTGATATCCAAAAGATTCGTCTATTAAATCTTCATTTAATAAAGTCTGATAAAATTCAGTTTCTTCACCAAATATTAATTCGAAAAATAGTGTCATTTCTAAATCATGTTGTACGTATTCATGTGGTGACGCTTCAGTTGGTTCATTTTTAAAACCTAACATTAATCTAGGAGATTGTAATTTCATTTCTTCTGAAACAAATGGTGTTATAACATTTGTTGGTTCATCAACAGTTGCTCGTTCAATGCTAGACTGATTCGTTTTATCCCTTTTATTTTCATGAGTTTCAACTATGTCACGTATGTTTTCAGGATTGACATCCCCAACGACAAATAACACCATATTTGATGGATGATAAAATGTTTCATAACATAAATATAAATCATCTTTAGTAATGTTATAAATGCTTTCAACGCTTCCTGCTATATCAACTTTAATAGGGTGATTTTGATACATAGCACGTAAAGTATTAAACATAATTTTATAACCAGGTTGCTCCTGATACATCTTTATTTCTTCAGCAATAATACCTTTTTCTTTATCTACCGTTTCCTTAGAAAAGAAAGGCGTTTCAACCATTTCTAATAATCTTAAAATATTCCTTTCAACATTATCTGTTGCACTGAACAGATAGCTAGTGCGATCAAAACTAGTAAATGCGTTTACTTGAGCATTATCATTGGCAAATGCAGTGAATAAATCTTCAGTATCATCTTTCTCAAATAACTTATGCTCTAAAAAGTGAGCGACACCATCTGGTACGGTCACAAAATCATTTTGATTATGAGGTTTGAAAGTATTATCAAGAGAGCCAAATTGAGTAGTATACGTTACAAACGTCTTTTGGAATCCTTTTTTGGGGATAACAAATAAACGTAAACCATTAGTTAATTCATGTTCAAAAACACGTTCATCAATCAGTTCATAGTATGTTTCCCTCATTAAGAATGATCCCCCTTTGTAAGTACATATATCGTAACTAGTTCTGCTTTATTAGCCATTGATATCACATCATCCTTTGTTACTCTTTGAATGTGATCTATGTAGTTTTCGTCTGTTTGTTTATAATCTAACAGTAGTTGATTTTGCATGACCTCGATGATACTTTTAGGTCGATCGGTTATTTCGTGCCTATGAGAAATGATAATTTTTTTAGCAAGTTCTAATTTATCTATATCAAATTCACCGCGTTTAAACTTATCAAACTCCTCTAAAATTGTATCTTTAGCTAGTTCATATTTATCTGCTGAAACACCGCTTAATACAAAAAGATAACCGTTTTTACCATCTAATTGAGAGTGTATTGAATATGCTAGACTTTGCTTTTCACGGACTTCATTAAATAATACAGATGATGGATCGCCACCGAACATCGTGTTTAATACAACCAATGCATAATAATCATTTGCCCCGAATCGTGTTGGAAAACGATAACCCATATTTAATTTAGCTTGATCGACTTCATCTTCTTCAACTATATATTGTGTTTCTGAACTTGAATCTTTTAAATTAAGTTGATTAGTTTTCGCTATTTTAAATGGATTAATCGTAAATTTAGATTGAATTAATTGTTTAACTTCTTGTTTATTTACGTTACCTACTACATAAACGGAACAAAGGTCATTACTAATCATGTTTTGGTATGTATTATACAAATTTTCAGGTGTGATTGTACTAATTTTTTCAATCTGACCTGTGGCTAAATGACGATAAGGTTCATCTTTAAACATATATTTTAATAAATTCAAGAAAGAATATTGTGCTTTATTATCAATTACAGCTTCAATTTTCTTTGATAATAATGATTTTTCTTGATTTACAAACGTTGTGTTAAAGGCATTATTCTCTATAAGTGGATTCATTATCACTTCATATAGTACATTTAACCCTTTTTCAAATAAGGGTGTTGAATCTTTTAAATAGCGTTCGTTAACTATTTCTAATGAGATAGTGATAACGTGTTTATCTTTAAATTTTGAGACAAAACTATGTATGTATGCACCATATAGTTCAGATAGATGTTTACTAAATGCTTTATCCGTGGACCATTTTTTTGTAGCACGTATTAACAACTTGCTTAACAATGATCGTGCTGTAATAGTTTCATATTCTAAAGGTGCCATAAATTTAAAGGTAATCATAGTTGTCTTAAATTTATCTGTAGGTAACACATCAATATGTATTTGATGCTCATTATTGATTTGTTGTTCTAACATTCATCCACACTCCTTAATATTGTTTCTATATTTTTGTACGCGTCAGTTTAAATTTAACTAGACTGCTTTTCACATAATTTAATGAGTATAAAATAGGTTTACCCATTTCGTCATAATGTACAACCTTTAATAGCATTAAACCTTCATGTGGAGATGCGTTTAGAATATCAGAAATATGTGGTTCATAACTAATGGCTTCAACCTCTGTTTCAGCTGAAGCGACTTTACGTCCCGTATTAGTCTCTATTGCATTTAACATAGAACCATCGCTCACTTGATAATCTGCACATGTTAGATAATCTTCTGCGATTTTATCTAAACAATAAATTACTGGTTGGTGGTTGGCAGTACGCAGTCGTTCAATGATTGTAATAGGTTGTTTATCATTGATACCTAACATTTGTGCATCCAGTATGGAGGCAGGTTGTTGCTCTAAACTTAAATATTCCGTGCCTGAGTGGTAGCCAGCTTCTTTAATCATATCGTTGATGCTAAATAATTTATTCAATGGATAGAAGAAGGGGTGCAATGTTTTTACGCTTGGTCCTTCTTCAAAGTTATCTGTCAAGACTTGTTCAGTTATGAGTTCACCAATCGCTTCATAGACATCATCAGTTTTTACATTTAATTCTCTAGCAATCGATAAATTGCTAGGTAGTTTATCACCAGGTTTTAAAGATTGTTCTTTAATCTGCTTTAGAATATATTCTTTCACTTTAAAAGCTGAGTTTAACTCTGTCATCATTTACACCTCTTCATCATCTAAATTTACTAATACTTGTCTAGGTTTACTGCCCTTTTGTGGTCCGATAACTTGGTTACGTTCCAAATCGTCCATTAATCTAGAAGCACGATTATAGCCAATCCTAAATTGTCGTTGCAATAGTGAAGTACTAGCTTTCTGTTGTTCAATTACAAATATATATGCATCTTCATATAAAGCATCTTCACTCTTCATTTCTGATTTATCTACTGGCGCATCTGGTTCCATTTCTTTCACATAATTTGCTTTTTGTTGTTCAACAACAAAGTTAACTACATCTTGTACTTCTTGATCACTTAAGAAAGCACCTTGTACACGCGTTTGAGCTGATTCACCATTTCCTACATATAGCATATCACCTTTACCAAGTAATTTTTCAGCTCCCCCAGAGCCTATAATTGTTCTAGAGTCAGTTTGAGAACTTACTGCGAACGCAATACGTGATGGTATATTATTTTTGATTATACCAGTGATTACATCTACAGATGGTCTTTGAGTAGCAACAATTAAATGAATGCCTGCTGCTCTAGCCATTTGAGTGATTCGTTGAATTGCGTTCTCTACTTCTTTACCTGCAACCATCATTAAATCAGCTAACTCATCTACAATGACTACTATATATGGTAATTCTGCCTGTTTTTCATCAAGTTCTTCATTCTGACGGCGTATAAATTTATTATACCCTTCAATATTACGTGTAGATGAATGCTGGAATAAATCATATCGTCGTTCCATTTCAGCAACTACCTTCTCTAATGCTTGAGAAGCTTTGTGTGGATTTGTAACTACCGGTATTAATAAATGTGGTACTCCATTATAAACATTTAATTCCACCATTTTAGGATCAATTAACATAAGTTTAACTTCATGAGGTTTTGCATTTAAAAGAATACTAGTAATAATGCCATTGATACATACTGACTTACCACTACCAGTTGATCCTGCAACTAATAGGTGGGGCATTTCATTTAATTGAATTGTCATTGGTTCACCAGAAATATCTCTACCAAGTCCAACTTCCAGCTTATTACTCGCTGGGAATTTAGATTCAAGAACTTCTTTAAGCGTAACTAAAGAAATCTTATCATTTGGTACCTCTATACCAACAGCTGATCGACCTGGAATTGGTGCTTCTATTCGCACATCTTTCGCTGCCAAAGCAAGTGCAATATCATTATGCAAATTAACAATTTTACTAACCTTAACCCCTTGGGCTGGTTGGATTTCATATTGTGTAACAGCTGGACCAATTTTAATTTGCTTAACCTTTGCATTTACACCAAAATTTTTCATTGTTGATTCGAGTATCTGGCCTTTACGTTGAACTTCAGACTTAGATGTAGATTGTTGCTTAGCTGGCTGATTAAGTAATGATAATGGAGGAATGTGATATGCCACATTTGACTCTTCACCAGCTTCGGAAATTGTTCCATTCATTTGATGATTATCATTTGAATTCGACTCTGGTAAATTTTTATCCTCTAGATTTGTTTCCTCGTTACTACTATTCTCTTTATCAATATTTTCACTATTTAAACCAAAACGTCTTTTCTTACGTTTATTAGTAGTTGTTTGTTTACTTTCTTGCGATTCACTATGTCCATATATAGGAATATCTTCTGGTTCAGTATTAACTTCAGGGAAATCACTAACATCTTTGATTTGTTCTGACTCAAGTTGTTCTTGTTCTAATTGATGTTGTCGTAGGCGTTCACGCTCTTCTTCTTTTTCACGTTGACGTTCTTCTTTTTTAAGTTTGTTTTGTTCTCTTTTTACTTTGAAATTAGATGATGCACTTTGACTTGAGTTTCTCATTTTATCAATTGATGCTTTAACAACATCTCTATGTCTAAGTTTAAGCAATAAAATAATACTAGAACTTAATAAAATTAATGTAAGGATGATGACACCAGCAATTGAAATGAGTGGAATAAATATTTTAAGTAAATAAAATCCTATTAATCCCCCACCAAAATTCGGGAAATGACTATGTTCATAAGCCTTATACACATAGGATAAAACAGGTTCTCTTTCAGATACTGCACCTTTTTGAAAATGGTAAATAATTTGTGTTGTAATTAATAAGACAAATTGTAATGATATTAACCCAAAAGTCCGTCTTGTTTTAGGAAATTTCTTTTGCATTGCAATATAGACTGTAATCAAACTTAGTAATATGTATGTTAAATAGCGACTCATTCCAAACAAATAATTGAAAAAGCTATCAATCATTCGACCAACAATTCCTAATTGGAACATTCCCAAAACCGACAAAATGACTATAATGATTGCAACGATATAGCGAATTGAGCTATCTTTTTTCTGTTGCTTTTTCTTAGTCGATTTACGAGCTGTTGCACCCTTTTTACGAGTTGTTGTTTTTTTCTTAGTTTGTGGCAAAATAGTACACCTTCTTTATTTCTCACTTAATATTTCTTCTAATACAAATATTTATAGTATTCCGATATGTATTAATAGTATTTTTAAAAGTATGAAAGAGGTTGGAACAATACCAACCACATTTAGACTTATCGTCATAAACTAAAGTGAATAATTTAAGTAATGAGTTTACATAACCTTTTAAATTATTACACAACTGTGATGTTGTCCCGACCTCTTTTTGATTGTATATATCTTAAATTTCTGAAATAACTGGAATAATCATTGGACGACGTTTTGTACTTTCAAATAGTAATTTACTGATTTGATCTCGCATATTCTGTTTGATGTCAGACCACTCAATACGTTTCTCTTGAAGACCTGCTTCAACAATTTCACGAACCTTATCTTCTGCTTCCTTCATTAGTTCTTCACTTTCACGGACGTATACAAAACCACGTGATTGAATTTCAGGACCAGCAGCAATTCGTCTATTTTTCGGATCCAATGTAACAACTGCAATAAAAATACCATCTTCTGCAAGTAAATGACGATCTCTCAATACGATATTACCGACATCTCCTACACCAATACCATCGATAAGAATATTGCCAGAATTAACTTTCTCGTTTAATACCATATCTTTACCATCGTAATGAATAACGTCTCCCTTTTCGACTAAGAAAATTTTCTCCGGCGCCACACCAGATTCGTTAGCCAATTTAGCATGCGCAATTTGCATTTTAAATTCACCTTGAACAGGGATAAAGTATTCAGGTTTCATAATATTAATCATCATTTTTAATTCTTCCATGCAACCATGACTAGATGCATGAATCTTTTTATTGTTAGGAATAATATATGCACCTGCGCGCACTAATTCATTTAGTGTATCAGCAATGATAACTTCCATATTAGCTGATGCTGTGATTGCTAAATATACTGAATCGCCTTCTTCAATATTCATTATTTTGTGTTTTTGTTGGGCCATTTGGCTCAATGCTTCGATAGGTTCGCCTTCCATACCAGTGGCTATAATTACGACTTCATTTTTAGGATAATTTCCAACTTCGTTAATAGGGATTAACAAGTCTTTAGGAATGTCAAAATATCCCATTTTACGTGCAATATTAAACGAACTTTCAAGTGAACGACCTAAAAATGAAACTTTACGATTTAATTTGCTTGCAGTGTTCAAAACTTGTTGGATTCTAATAAAGTTTGAAGCATAGCATGACACAATTAAGCGTCCTTTTACTTTCGCAAAAGCATCATAAATGTGCGATTCAATAACATTCTCAGGTGTATTATATCCTGGTTTCTCAGCTTCTGTTGAGTCACTGATTAATGCGAAGACACCTTCTTCTCCTATTTCAGCCATACGTTTGATATCTGGCGTGTAGTGTCCTTGTAAACTTTGATCAAATTTAAATTCACCTGTATAAACGATTGAACCGTATGAAGTATGAATGCAAATTCCTAAACTATCAGGAATGCTGTGTGTAGTGTTGAAGAAAGTGATATTAACATTTTTAAATCTCATTACCGAATCATGATTTACAGTATAATAACGTACTTTCTTTTTAACATTACGTGACTTCATATTCTCTTTAACAAGTGCTAACGTTAATTTAGAGCCATATACTGGTGCATCAATTTGTTCTAAAATGTAGCTAACTGCACCAATAGCATGTTCATGACCATGGCTTAGAAAGATACCTTTTAGTTTTTCTTTATTTTCAATGACATATTGAATGTCAGGAATTACAATATCTACACCTAACATTTCATCTTCTGGGAACATTAACCCCGCATCTAACATAAACATTTCATCGTCTACTTCAACGATATACATATTTTTTGCGATTTCGCCGACACCACCAAGTGGAATGATGCGAATATCGTCATTCTTTTTTTTCACTAAACTCAAAATGTTACCTCCTATTATAAAATCCCCGTCCATATAAACTCATAATTTATTATAGTTTAATTTATGTTGGATGTACACTATTAAAGTATTTCTTGAGGCATTATAGTAACAATCGAATTTAGTATTAGATATTATATAATTCTTAATTTTAATGATTCCTGAAAACTAATAAAAGAGGCTGGGACAAAATAAAATGGCTCTATAATAAGAGTCCGGGACATAAAGTT
>NZ_VUKI01000063.1:0-1860 GCF_008385775.1 Staphylococcus sp. GDX7P312P
AATCAATAAACAAACAATCACATCATAATAGTATATCAAAATATAATTTTGAATGCAATGTTCATTTAGTGGTTGAATGTTTAAACTAAACATTCAAAACTGAATACAATATGTCACGTTATTCCTCATCTCTACGAGATGTTCCGAATATATCCTTAGAAAGGAGGTGATCCAGCCGCACCTTCCGATACGGCTACCTTGTTACGACTTCACCCCAATCATTTGTCCCACCTTCGACGGCTAGCTCCAAATGGTTACTCCACCGGCTTCGGGTGTTACAAACTCTCGTGGTGTGACGGGCGGTGTGTACAAGACCCGGGAACGTATTCACCGTAGCATGCTGATCTACGATTACTAGCGATTCCAGCTTCATGTAGTCGAGTTGCAGACTACAATCCGAACTGAGAACAACTTTATGGGATTTGCTTGACCTCGCGGTTTCGCTGCCCTTTGTATTGTCCATTGTAGCACGTGTGTAGCCCAAATCATAAGGGGCATGATGATTTGACGTCATCCCCACCTTCCTCCGGTTTGTCACCGGCAGTCAACTTAGAGTGCCCAACTTAATGATGGCAACTAAGCTTAAGGGTTGCGCTCGTTGCGGGACTTAACCCAACATCTCACGACACGAGCTGACGACAACCATGCACCACCTGTCACTTTGTCCCCCGAAGGGGAAGGCTCTATCTCTAGAGTTGTCAAAGGATGTCAAGATTTGGTAAGGTTCTTCGCGTTGCTTCGAATTAAACCACATGCTCCACCGCTTGTGCGGGTCCCCGTCAATTCCTTTGAGTTTCAACCTTGCGGTCGTACTCCCCAG
Source organism: Staphylococcus sp. GDX7P312P (assembly GCF_008385775.1). Classification (NCBI taxonomy): domain Bacteria; kingdom Bacillati; phylum Bacillota; class Bacilli; order Caryophanales; family Staphylococcaceae; genus Staphylococcus; species Staphylococcus sp. GDX7P312P. The sequence continues at coordinate 821 of NZ_VUKI01000063.1, forward strand.
GCGGAGTGCTTAATGCGTTAGCTGCAGCACTAAGGGGCGGAAACCCCCTAACACTTAGCACTCATCGTTTACGGCGTGGACTACCAGGGTATCTAATCCTGTTTGATCCCCACGCTTTCGCACATCAGCGTCAGTTACAGACCAGAAAGTCGCCTTCGCCACTGGTGTTCCTCCATATCTCTGCGCATTTCACCGCTACACATGGAATTCCACTTTCCTCTTCTGCACTCAAGTTTTCCAGTTTCCAATGACCCTCCACGGTTGAGCCGTGGGCTTTCACATCAGACTTAAAAAACCGCCTACGCGCGCTTTACGCCCAATAATTCCGGATAACGCTTGCCACCTACGTATTACCGCGGCTGCTGGCACGTAGTTAGCCGTGGCTTTCTGATTAGGTACCGTCAAGACGTGCACAGTTACTTACACGTATGTTCTTCCCTAATAACAGAGTTTTACGATCCGAAGACCTTCATCACTCACGCGGCGTTGCTCCGTCAGGCTTTCGCCCATTGCGGAAGATTCCCTACTGCTGCCTCCCGTAGGAGTCTGGACCGTGTCTCAGTTCCAGTGTGGCCGATCACCCTCTCAGGTCGGCTACGTATCGTCGCCTTGGTAAGCCGTTACCTTACCAACTAGCTAATACGGCGCGGGTCCATCTATAAGTGATAGCAAAACCATCTTTCACTATCGAACCATGCGGTTCGAAATATTATCCGGTATTAGCTCCGGTTTCCCGAAGTTATCCCAGTCTTATAGGTAGGTTACCCACGTGTTACTCACCCGTCCGCCGCTAACGTCAAAGGAGCAAGCTCCTTATCTGTTCGCTCGACTTGCATGTATTAGGCACGCCGCCAGCGTTCATCCTGAGCCAGGATCAAACTCTCCATAAAAATTTATGATGTTTGATTAGCTCATAATACTAAATAGTGTTTGTAACATTTAAGTTACAGTTTTTGGAATTAACGTTGACAAATTGTCATTCAGTTTTCAATGTTCAATAATAATGGAGCGGGTGATGGGAATCGAACCCACAACATCAG
>NZ_VUKI01000064.1:0-385 GCF_008385775.1 Staphylococcus sp. GDX7P312P
GCTGATTGTTGTTTCATCACTTGGCACATCGTTCACCGTTGGTGCTTCTGGTGCTGTTGTATCAGTTACCGTTGCCGTTGCTGAGTCTGACTCATTTCCGTCTTTGTCTGTCGCTGTAATAGGTAATTCTTCCCCGCCTTTGAGGTCTACGTTTGATGGAATATCAATCGTATAATTGCCATCTTCGTCGGCTGTACCTTCTGCTGTTGTACCATCAGGGAATGTCACTGTCACCGTAGAACCAGGTTCGGCTTTACCGCTGATTGTTGTGTCATCACTTGTCACATCGTTCACCGTTGGTGCTTCTGGTGCTGTTGTATCAGTTACCGTTGCCGTTGCTGAGTCTGACTCATTTCCGTCTTTGTCTGTCGCTGTAATAGGTAAT
>NZ_VUKI01000065.1:0-5271 GCF_008385775.1 Staphylococcus sp. GDX7P312P
GTAGTACAAGCACATCAGTTAGTATTTGTGACTCAGAAAGTACAAGTGATTCACAGATTAGTACAAGAACATCAGAAAGTATGAGTGACTCAGAAAGTTCAAGTGAGTCACACAGTAGTACAAGCACAACAAATTCGTTACCTAATACTGGTGAAGAAAAATCTGATAAACCATTATTATTATCATTAATAACTGGTCTAGGATTACTATTATTTGGAAGACGTCGTAAAAAAGAGGACGAAGATGAAGCTAAGGATAGATAAATCTTAAAGTCTATGACTAAAAATCTTATACTAAAAATTAATTGATTTTCCACAATTCTCATATGAGGATTGTGGTTTTTTATTCAAATCTGTATGATAACGTTTTCAAAAGTGTGATAAAATGTCATAGTAAAGTAATTTTTCTGACAAAGGGTGGGGGCTATGATGAAGAAATATAGATACTTTATTATCACGATGATCATTATAATGACGATGATTAACTACATAGACCGTGGCGCTATCTCATATGCACAAAAAGACATTATCAGTGAATATGGGTTTGATACGATCGCTTGGGGTAAAATTCTAGGCTACTTTGGATACGGATACATGCTAGGATCACTGGTTGGTGGTTTAACAGCTGATAAGAAGGGGCCAAAGTTTGTCTGGATTATTGCTGGAACTGCATGGTCTATCGCTGAAATGGCAATGGCATATGCTGGAGAGTTAGGTATGGCCATTTTTGGAGGTTCTGCGTTAGTAGGATTTGGATTACTTAGAGTATTATTTGGAGTTGCAGAGGGTCCTGTATTCTCAATTATTAGTAAGACTAATGCCAATTGGGCTGCACCTAAGGAACGTGGATTATTATCAGCACTTGGACTTATAGGTGTGCCACTTGGTGCATTAATTACAGCTCCAATCGTATCTGGTTTCTTAACAATAGCAAGCTGGAGATTATTATTCATGATATTAGGGGCTCTCGGTTTAGTTTGGGTAATCATTTGGGCATTCGTGTTTACAGATTATCCAGAAGATAACAAGCGTGTTTCTAAAGATGAATTAAAAGAAATTCGTTCAACGGAAGGTAGTTTAAATGTTGAGAAAACGATTGAAACTGAAGATGTAAAAGATGAAAAATGGTACCATTTCTTTAAAAGTCCAACGTTAGTTGGTAACATGTTTGGGTATTTTGGTTTCCAATATGTTAATTTCTTAATATTAACTTGGACACCAAAGTATCTACAAGACGAGTATCATTTTGAAATTCACTCACTATGGTATTTAGGTATGGTTCCGTGGATTGGTGCATGTTTCACAATTTACTTTGGTGGACATATCTCTGACTGGCTACGTCATAAAACTGGGGATTTACGTATTGCACGTTCATACTTTGCAATTGCCGGAATGATTTGTGCGGCAATTTGTTTCTTAATTATTCCATTTACGCATAGTATCGTTGCAATCATGATTTTAATGATGATAGGGAATGCCTTTATATTCCTACCTAATGGTGTATATTGGTCAGTAATTATTGATACTGCACCTAATAAGACTGGTACATATGGCGGTATTACACACTTTTTCGTTAACTCAGCTACTGTTATTGCACCAACATTAACAGGGTACTTAGTAGCAAGTTATGGCTACTCTTCAATGTTTGTGTCAGCCGTGATCGCATCACTAATTAGTGTTGTAGCTATGTGTTTCGTTAAACCTGGTGAAAAGAAAATGGCTAAACATTAACACTAATATTTATAAATATTAAACAAGGCAGTTATCACATTTGAAACGTGTGACAACTGCCTTATTATTTATATGCAACGATTATTTTCTATATTTTAATTTCGCAAATGCATCATGTTGGTGAATAGATTCTTCGTTACGACATTCAATGTCAAAACCATCTATCCAATCAAATTCTACCAAGTCAGCAGCGATAAGACGAATTAAATCTTCGACGAATCGTGGATTTTCATAAGCGCGTTCTGTAACACGTTTTTCATCTGGACGTTTCAAAATTGGGTATAAGATTGAACTTGCATTTGCTTCCATAGCATCTAGAATTTTATCTTTATAATCATCAACAACCTGGTTGTTTTTATCTAAATAAACTTTAACTGTAACTACACCACGTTGGTTGTGGGCTGAATATTCACTGATTTCTTTAGAACATGGGCATAGTGTTGTTACAGTTGCTTCAATTGTAATTTCTTTGCGTGTAATTTGATCATGTTCGATGGCTAATCCGTAAGTGACATCGGCATTGCCTACTGCTTTAATGTTCGTTACTGGACTAAAGCGATCAAAGAACCATTTACCCGAAACATCAACACCTGCTGAGTTCTGTTTCATATTTGTCTGTAATGTACGTAATACTTGATACAGTGTATCGAAATTCAACTCTAAACCATTGCTGTAATGTTTTTCTACGCTTTCTAGAATACGGCTCATGTTAATGCCTTTTTCATCTTTATTTAAGCTCGTTGAAAAGCTAAATTGTCCCGCCGTTTGGAAACGATCAATATTAACGGGGTAAATTAAATTTTTAATGCCGACTTCTTCAATTTCAAATAAGAAATTTTTATGTGTACTTTGTAAGTCAGTCATTTCATTTTTAGTTGTTGGTTTTGTACCTTCGATTGGGTCAACTGAGCCAAAGTGTTTCCAACGACCCTCACGTGTGGATAAATCAAATTCAGTCATTGTTTACCTCCCCTTAAGATTCAAAATGATATGTCCAATACGGTTCAACGTCTAAGAAACTTTGTGTTTCGCCACCGACTTCTGGACTCGCTAATTGTTTTAAAAATGGACCAGTTTGAGATGCATGTGCTTCGAAAGCTTTCAATTTAAGATCTCGATATGCACGAATGTCATTTAATATATCTGGTTCGCCTAGTATTTCTGGTGCATCATTACTAAACGCTACAAGTTGTAAACGTGGTCGTGCTTCTTCTGGCATACGTCCTACGGTTCTTACTACGGCTTCAGCTGTTGCTTCATGGTCGGGATGGACAGCAAATTTAGGATAGAATGAAATAATCACTGATGGATTTGTTTCTTCAATCAACTTTTTAACCATGTCATCCATTTGTTCATGAGGTTCAAATTCAACCGTTTTATCACGTAATCCCATTTTACGTAAATCGGTGATGCCAATAATCTTCATCGCTTCTTCTAATTCACGTTCACGTATATCAGGTAGTGATTCTCGAGTTGCAAAAGGAGGATTACCTAAATTACGTCCCATTTGTCCTAATGTTAGGCATGCATAAGTGACAGGAATGCCGTTATCAATATAACTTGCAATCGTTCCAGCTGATGAGAAGGTTTCATCATCAGGGTGTGGGAATATCATTAACACGTGTCTTTCATCTTTCATGAATAAACCTCCTCTATACTGTAAATGGCTTTTCACTAATCTCGATTGTGGCAGCCAATTGACCTTCATAGTTAAATCCTGCGATTAAAAATTCGTTGTTGTTATTGATTTCGTAATGCGTTAGTCCTTGAACATAGACCCAACCTCCGTCACGAAGTTTTAAACCAACTCTATAGGGGTCTTTCTCTCCACCTTTAAGTTGTGCATGTTCATATGTGACTTGTATATTTCTTAAAAATGTACCCGCATTAAAGACACGTTGATCGAAATGATTTGCATATGCACCATTAGTCGTTTCAACGTGTAGGTATACAGGTTTATTTTCGAATGATGTTAATAATTGTTGTACTTCTTCAGCGTTAATGAGTTCCAACACTTTCACTCCTTGCAACCATACAATATGTTTATCTATTTATTTTACTAAAAAGAAGAGACTAATTGTACATCTCTGCTCAATTTATTCAGAAAAAGTGGTAATTATACCTTTAAAGAGTTGATTTACTGTAAGTATTGTATGTGATAAGTGAGTAAATTGTTAGGTTTAGGAGTATCGTTTAAAAATTTATAAGACGGGTAGACTAATGAATGTGAAAGATAAAATAAGAACTGAAGATATATCACTTTAGTAATGAAAGGATGTTTGCATTGGAATTACAATTAGCAATCGATTTATTAAACAAAGAGGAAGCAGCAGAATTAGCTAAAAAAGTTGAGGAATATGTAGATATCGTAGAAATTGGTACGCCAATCGTAATCAACGAAGGTTTACCAGCAGTTCAACATTTAGATGAAAATATTAGCAACGCTAAAGTATTAGCTGACCTTAAAATTATGGACGCAGCAGATTATGAAGTAAGCCAAGCAATTAAATTTGGTGCAGATGTTGTAACAATCTTAGGTGTGGCTGAAGACGCTTCAATTAAAGCGGCAGTTGAAGAAGCGCACAAACATGATAAACAATTATTAGTTGATATGATTGCGGTACAAGATTTAGAAAAACGTGCAAAAGAATTAGATGAAATGGGTGCTGACTATATTGCAGTACACACTGGTTATGACTTACAAGCAGAAGGTCAATCTCCATTAGACAGTTTACGTACTGTTAAATCTGTCATTAAGAATTCTAAAGTTGCTGTAGCTGGTGGTATTAAACCAGATACAATTAAAGATATTGTTGCAGAACAACCTGACTTAGTTATCGTTGGTGGCGGTATTGCTAACGCTGATGATCCAGTCGAAGCTGCTAAACAATGTCGTGACGCGATTGAAGGTAAGTAATTATGTCTCAATTTACTAATTACAAATTAATTCTTGAAGAATTAGATCGAACGTTATCACATGTTGAAGATGAACAATATGACCGTTTTGCAAATGATGTGAATGGTGCGCAAAGAATCTTCACTGCAGGTAAAGGCCGTTCAGGATTTATGGCAAATAGTTTCGCAATGCGACTTAATCAACTTGGTAAAGAAGCATTTGTAGTAGGTGAATCAACGACACCTTCTATTAAAGAACATGATTTATTTGTTATTTTATCTGGTTCGGGTTCAACTGAACATTTACGCTTATTAGCTGAAAAAGCACAATCAATAGGTGCTAAAGTTGTATTATTAACAACAAGCCCTGATTCTCCAATTGGTGAGTTAGCTGAAACAGTAATTGAGTTACCAGCTGGCACAAAACACAATGTTGAAGGGTCTGAACAACCATTAGGAAGCTTATTTGAACAATCATCATTATTGTTCTTAGATAGCGTGGTTCTGGGCTTAATGGAAACATTTGATATAAGTGAAGAAGAAATGCAAAATAATCATGCAAATTTAGAATAAATAGCGTTTATTTAATCCAATCGATTCCCAAAAAAGGCATCGGTTGGATTTTTTTAGGCTCTACGTCAAATCG
>NZ_VUKI01000066.1:0-1285 GCF_008385775.1 Staphylococcus sp. GDX7P312P
CTTTCTGATGTGCTTGTACTATCTGAATTAACTTTGTCAGTAATCATAATATTAAAGGCTGTTGTAACTTCATTACCATTGGCATCTGTTGCTATTACTGTAACTTCGTAACTTCCAACTATACTTGGTGTTCCATAGATTGTATTTGTTTCTGAATCAAATGTAACACTCTCAGGAAGTCCAATTACATTAATTTTTACTGGAAGACCACTATTATCTTTCACATCTATCTTAATTGGACTAATTGATGTGTTCACTTCTTTTGTTTGATTGTCAATTGGTGCCACAATTGGTGCGGTCGTGTCATGGACTGTAATTGTGAAACTTGTTGTAGATTCATTACCGTCGGTATCTGTAGTTGTCACTGTAATTGGATAGCTTCCGACTTTCGTTGGTATACCACTAATTGTATTTGTTTCTGGATTATACGTTACACCTGTTGGTAGACCTGTGATTTTGTTTGTCACTGGTTGACCACTGTTATCAGTCGCGTCGATTGTAATTGGATCAATCGCTGTATTGATTTCTTTTGTTTGGTTTCCAATCGCTTTCACTGTTGGTGCCGTCGTGTCTTGCACTGTAATTATGAAGCTTGTTTCTGTTTCATTACCGTAGTCATCTGTTGTTATCACTGTAATTGGATAGCTTCCGACTTTCGTTGGTGTTCCACTAATTGTATTTGTTTCTGGATTATACGTTACACCTGTTGGTAGGCCTGTGACTTTGTTTGTCACTGGTTGACCACTATTATCTGTCGCATCGATTGTAATTGGATCAATCGCTGCATTAATTTCTTTTGTTTGATTTCCAATCGGTGACACAATTGGTGAAACAGTATCTTGAACAGTAATTGTGAATTTCATTGTAGTTTTATTACCAGATGCATCTGTAATTGTCACTGTAACTGGATAAATTCCAACTTTTGTTGGTGTCCCATTGATTGTATTTGGTTCATTACCATTGTCTGCATTAGCAATAAATGCTCTTACTTTTTTCAATACAGAAAGACGACTGATTGTATTTGTTTCTGGATTAAACGTTACACCCGCCGGTAAGCCACTAACACTAATTGTTACAGGTTGACCACTGTTATCTGTCGCATCGATTGTAATTGGGTTGATTGCAGTGTTAACTTCAACTATTTGATTTCCAATCGCTTTCACTGTTGGTGCCGTCGTATCTTGCACTGTAATTGTGAAACTTGTTTCCGTTTCGTTGCCGTCGGCATCTGTTGATATCACTGTAATTGGATAACTTCCGACTTTCGTTGGCGTTCCAATAATTG
>NZ_VUKI01000067.1:0-354 GCF_008385775.1 Staphylococcus sp. GDX7P312P
TGTAGTATCTTGCACTGTGATTGTGAAACTTGTTTCCGTTTCGTTGCCGTCGGCATCTGTTGTTATCACTGTAATTGGATAACTTCCGACTTTCGTTGGCGTTCCAATAATTGTATTCGTGTCTGGATTGAATGTTACTCCTGATGGTAAGCCACTCACTTTATTCGTTACAGCTTGACCACTATTATCACTCGCCTCAATCTTGATTGGATCAATTGCTGTATTCACTTCTTTTGTTTGTCCAGCGATTGGTGACACGACTGGTTTTGTAGTATCTTGCACTGTGTTTGTGACACTTGTTTCAGTTTCGTTGCCGTCGGCATCTGTTGTTATCACTGTAATTGGATAACTTCC
>NZ_VUKI01000068.1:0-5946 GCF_008385775.1 Staphylococcus sp. GDX7P312P
AAACCGGCTTGTACTGTGATAACGATGTATCCTCATTTAGAAGGTGTATTATCACTCGATCTTACTACTGTTCTCATTCTTAATCAATTAGCGAATTCTGAACAATATGGCGCTGTATATTTAGTGAATTTATTTTCGAATATTAAAACGCCTGAAAATCTCAAACATATCAAAGAACCATACGATGAGCACACAGATATACACTTAATGAAAGCGATAAGTGAAAGTGACACAGTGATTCTAGCTTATGGCGCCTATGCGAAGCGGCCTGTTGTCGTCGAACGTGTTGAACAAGTGATGGAAATGTTGAAGCCTCACAAAAAGAAAGTCAAAAAGCTCATTAATCCAGCCACAAATGAAATTATGCATCCACTCAATCCTAAAGCACGTCAAAAATGGACATTGAAATAAAAGGAGGATTATCTATGAACCATGAAACCGCACAGTCAGACTGGCGAACAGTTGCTAATTGTTTAGCATCGCATGATTACGTTTCAATAGTAAAAGGACTAGTACATCATTTCGCAGCAATTGAAGATGAAGAAATATTGGATAAAATCTATGATGATTTTATAAATGATGATTCTATAACAACAGTACTTAACAATGATTTACATGCAATTATTAACCAATATCTATAAAAATGAATATCATACTACTTACAATAAAAATAGAGCATCCTTCACTTTTACGGTGAAGGATGCCCTATACATGTATTTTTAATATATTATTTCAAAACTTGTTTTAACATAGATTCAACGCTATCTTTACCATCTTTATCCATTAATAAATTAACAATATTGGAATAATCTATTTGAAGTTTTAATATTTGTTGCGCCAAATTTTTCTCCTCTCTTGATGCAATTGGAAATCTTCCTAACTCAAATATATCAAAATAAAAGCCAATCTCTTCTTCATACTTATCATAGTCTTCTTGAAGTAAAAAGATGGGTTTATTTAAATGTACATAATCAAATATAGTAGAAGAGTAGTCTGTTATCATACAATCACTTAAAATATATAACTCCTGTATATCTACTAATTCATTGAAAAAACAGTGAATTCTTTTATCTAAATTATTATATTTTGATCGGAGCATACTTTCGTTAGGATGAAGTTTTACTATAATTTCATAATTATTTGGTAAATATGAAAGTAGTTTTTTTAAATTTATATTGGTTAAATTTTCTCTTTTTTTGTTTCTCCAAGTAGGACAAAACAGTATGTAACGTTTATTTTCATCCGATTTATACAAATATTTTTGTTGTACTCTCTGTCTTTCAGTATCACTTTCTCTATTTTTTATCAAATATTGATTGCGAGGAGCTCCATTTTCTAAAACGATTAAATCAGATTTTTTTTCTAATTTAAAAGCGGAATTTAAAATCATTGTATTAATTTCTGATGAAGAAATTAGGTAATCCCATTTCTTCATTCTTGGTAAAAACGCATTTAATTGTTTTCTTCTTTCTTCAACATCATTTAAATCATTTACCATTTTTTTGAGTGGGAATCCGTGCCAAGTTTGAACAAATATTTGCTCTTTACCTTTATATACTTTATCCCATGAATTACCATTCATAAAAACATATTTAGATTTTCTAAAAGTTTTTATATAGTTATCACTTCCAAATCTAATAGGCGTAAATCCATAACGTTTTATTTCCATATCTACCAATGAGTTACTTGAACTTACAAATACCTTTTTATTATTATAATATTTTTTTATGGCTAAAGCTATATACTTAGGGTCCCCACTAAAGTTTTTGCCATGAAAAGATTCTATAAAAATATAGTCCGAGTTAACGTTAATTTTGTTTAATTTTTTTATTTCATTCTTCTCAATTAATTTACTATAGTAGTTTTTAGACTTATTGTACACTGCTTTATTTTTAAGTATGTATTTTATTAATTTATTTTCCTTGATTTTTTTATAGTTTATTTCTTTTTTTATTTTTTTATTACTAATTTTATTGAATTTTGTATATTTAAATCTATTTTTTGTATTAATAGAGTATTTATTAATATTTTCAAGAAGTGTTTCCGCATAATTATTAGTTTTAAAAGAGTTTTCTAAATTTAATATATCTTCTTCTCTATCTTTATTAGTATATCTATAATCTAGTATTTCATTTAAAATTAATGCATCTTCTTCGAAATTTTTTGTTAAAAATCTTATCGAATTAAATTTGTTATATATACTCTCTAATACTCCATCGTCTCCGGGATAAATTAAAGCTTTATTTCCTATTGCTAATGTTTCTAATATTGAATATCCTAAAGTTTCGTAAGGTGAAGCAGATATATAAATATAACTTTTAGGTTCTTTATGATTTAAAAAAACATGATTCTGCAGTCCATAGTAATTAATTAGGTTTTTATATAGTAGCTCTGATGGTCCATATCCTATAATATATAATTTAATATCATTATTTATATTATTTTCTATTATATAATTAAATAATTGTATTATATATGAGATATCTTTTATTTGATCTTCGAATCGCGCTTTAACCATAAAATTTCTTTTTGTGTTATGCTTTGCGTTTTGAATGTTTATATGACTAGCATTAACATATTGATTGAAAACGTTAGGATAATTATATTTATTTATAAATTTATCTCTGATTTCTTTGGTACTAACACGTATACAATCAATATAATCAAGCGCTAAATCTGTTTCTTCATCTATGTATTCTAAAGGGCCATGTATTTCTCCAACAATTTTAATTTTTCTATTTATTTTTTTTATAAATTTAGAGTAATTAAAAAATTCTTCTCTTGTGAAAATTAATACATCCCCTACTGCTAACATTTCATTTGAATTATAATAATCTATTTTTAGTAATTTACTGTTTAATTCTTCATGAATTATTAGCTTTAATATATCGTTTTTATTAAAATCTAAATAATTAAAATAATGCACCTCTACTCCAATACTTAATAATGATTTTATTAAATTAATATTACTTCGTGATGTACCACCTTTTGAAAAAATATTATAGCCTAAAATATTTATCTTCATTACAATATAATCCTTTCTCTTTTTATATTTATCTTTATTATAATGTAATTTGCAATATTTTTTTATTTATTTTCACTAAAATTATACATTAATGTGATACTTAATTTATCAAGAAAACCATAAATTTATGCTAATAATATAGTAAATTAAACTTCTATTGCTAAAAATTTTATTTAATATATCGTATTTCGATTCATACATTTAATAAAATAAAATTAATCTACTAATATTTTTGATTATTACTTATTTATTGTCACCACATTAGTAATAGTAACTCACTAATTGTTTAGATAATTTAAATTGACTGTTATAACTTTAAGCTATGTTATTAATTTTATTATTACAAATAGAGGTATTAGATTGTCTATCCGTGTAATGTAATAGTTAAAAACCGCATCATTTATGATATGCTTCGCCTCGCATTATCTTAAATGCTCTATACACTTGTTCGATTAAGACGACGCGCATCATTTGATGTGGGAATGTCATTTTGCTGAATGAGAGTGCATAATTGCTGCGTTTTAAGACGTCCTTATGCAATCCATTTGATCCGCCAATGACAAAGACGAAATCACTTTGTCCTTGTGTCATGCGTCGTTGCATTTCTTCAGCTAATCCTTCTGAAGACAACATTTTACCTTGGATTTCTAAAGTGATGACTGTTGCATGAGGTTTGATTTTAGCTAGTAAGCGTTGACCTTCTTTTTCTTTCACTTGTTCAATTTCTTTATCGCTCATATTTTCAGGTGCTTTTTCATCAGGTACTTCAATAATTTCAATTTTGGAATAAGCACCTAATCTTTTTTCATATTCTGATATAGCCTGTTTCCAGTATTTTTCTTTTAATTTACCCACAGCTAAGATTGTTATCTTCATAAAATCCTCCATAGATGTTAATAGTTATCCTACTTATCCACAAGTTATCAACTTGTTAACAGAATTCCCTCTAATTATAACAGTAATGTATACGAATTACGGTAAAATCTTTTAAAATATCCCCATTTCATGTGATTATCCTTGTATATATGTGGATAAGTCTGTGAATAATGTGAGTATTTCTGTGTGTATTATACACAAAAGTGGATAACTTCCCTCAATTTTGGGGATAACTTTAAGTAAGTCTTAAATATTTATTCACAGATTTAAGCTAAATCTTGTTATTATAAGGTTTCTTTTGAATAATCATGTATAGTCTAAATTATTAGATAATTAACTCAATAAATAAAAAAACAACCTACTCACAAATACTAATTTTGTAAGTAGGTCGTTCGTCTAAATAATTACAATGTATATATCGGTGTAGCTTGTGCTTTATCTGTATCACATAATAGCACTTCTTTTTCAGTATCTATATCATGTTCATTTAGAACCTGACTAACGCTCATACGTGCTAAATCTTTCATGTTGTTATCCTGTGATAAATGTGAAAGATAAATGCGCTTCGTATTACCCGTAATGACATCAGTCATCGCCAGTCCTGCATCTTCATTAGACACATGTCCCATATCGCTTAAAATACGTTGCTTCGTCTTCCAAGGATAACGGCACATGCGTAACATATCCACATCATGATTACTCTCAAACATAAAGGCATCACTGCCTTGAATCATACCTTTCATTCTATCTGACACATAGCCTGTATCTGTAATCATCGTAAATTTCTTATAATTATTATGAAAAATATAAAACTGTGGATCAATTGCGTCATGAGATACATTAAATGATTCAATATCAAAACCTGCAATAGATTTTGTTTCATAAGGATTAAATATGAATTTTTGATCCATTGGAATTTTACTATCTTTCTTCTCAATTGCTTTCCAAGTGTTCTCATTCGCATAAATCGGCAAACCATATTTACGCGCAAGCACACCTAATCCTTTAATATGGTCACTATGTTCATGAGTAACTAGAATGCCATTTAAATCTTTTATATTTCTATCAATTTGGCTAAATAAATCTTCCATTTTCTTGCCAGTGAGTCCAACATCTACTAATAGACTGCCTTTATCACTCTCAACATAAGTGGCATTCCCCGTACTACCACTCGCCAATACACTCATTCGTATCAAGCGACTCATCCTTTCTACTTCCGACAACTTACTCTATATTTTAGAGTGCCTTCAGTCTAATTCCTTATATTTTGCACTCTTTAATTAAAAAAATGAAGTTTCGAACAATCCACATCATTCGAAACAATCCAGTCCTCTAAAATACCTTTATATTATACTATACCAATACAAAAATTAAAGTTCCAATTCCATGTTTATGTACAACACTTACACATATAAATAAAATAAGTGCATGAGACCATCGTAGCCCCACACACTTACTATACTTTCCATACCAAATATCATTTCTTTCTAATTAAGAACAGAGAAGGTACAGAGAAGGATAATCTATTGAAAATAACCATTCACACACTTACATACGCAGTTCTAAGATAGATAACGAAACATAGTTGCGGAGACTCCTATGTTTATTATTAATGAACATAAGTGCTAGCACACTTATGTAAGAAATTCTAAAGATGAACTACAAATGACGTTGTGTGACGCCTGAGGGAGTTAGAACTATTGATGAACGTAAGTGCTCACACACTTACGTAAATAGTTCTAAGATAGATTACGAAACAGAGTTGCGGAGACTCCTAGGGGAGCAGTAATTTTAATGAACCTAAGTGCAATAGCACTTAGGTAAGTAGCTCTAAAGATGGATAATAAATGGCGTTGCGCGACTCCTAGTGGAAAAGAAAGTGTCGAGTGACTACAGGCACGAGCCTTTCCCACAGGAAAGCGTCGCAACAAAAGAATATTATCCATCTAAGAGCTGCTTTAGAGACAGCACCCCAGGAACGCGAAGCAACTTATGTGAGTGATTATCTATCTAAGAACTATTTTACAAGACCGCGGCTCGACCCA
>NZ_VUKI01000069.1:0-231 GCF_008385775.1 Staphylococcus sp. GDX7P312P
GGCAACGAAACAACAACAAGCTTTACGATTACGGTCCAAGATACAACGGCACCAACAGTGTCACCAATTGCAGGCCAAACTAAAGAAGTTAACACTGCGATTAATCCAATTAAGATTAATGCGACAGATAACAGTGGTCAAGCCGTGACAAATAAAGTGAGTGGCTTACCAACAGGTGTAACGTTTAATCCAGACACTAATACAATTAGCGGTACGCCAAGTAAAGTGGGC